>CANHJY010000162.1 GCA_947461185.1 Flavobacteriales bacterium | reverse complement strand
TTTTCTATATAATCAAAACGGTAAGAAACAGGATCAACAGTTGGTGATGTAATGTCTTTAACTAAATCTGTTTCACCATCAACTTCGAATTGACCACCGTTTACAGAAATATGGATTTTGTATATAGCATTTTCGTTAAGCGAGTTCAAAAGATCAGACTGACTTGACGAATGAAGCGCTTGACTTCCGTCTGCGTTACACTTTCTTGTTACAAAATAGTACAGCTTTTGTTCCGGGGCATAAAAAACACCATTGGTATCTTTATTTTCTACCAACGTATCTTTGAGAATCCATTCTCTTGTTTGGTTTCCATTTACTGTTTCAGTGATTGTTGCATCAACCAAATCGAAATAATTAGAATCTGGAATGTTTGCAAATTCTAATGAGTTCCCAGGTCCTATAAAAGCCCTGTTTATCCTTACGTAATGAATGGAATCGGATTGATCAAGCAAGCCATAAACAACAGCCGTTTCTTGAAAATCACCAATCAAATCAATTTTGTCGTTGCACGAAATCAATGACGTAAGAAGACAAACTATCCCTCCAAAAAAGGAAATTTTGTAAAATGATTTTATTCCATTATTCATCATTCAAATATACATATTAATTCACTAAGAAATAACCGATTCTTGTGTCAAAGGTTAATCTTTAACTTTGTTCATTCCCATGGCATGTAGCATCCAATTTGGTAAATGTTTTCCTGGTTTTTTATTTTTTAAATTGATATACCATCCCCATTTTTTCATGACAGGCACTTTGTGTGTTTCAACAAATTCTATCCAAGTACCATCTGGGTCTTCAATATATGAAAATCTACCACCAGCTTCTCCCATGTCAAAGGTGTTTTCACTGTCAACTGTGAATGGAAATCCTTTACTTTCACATTCTTGTTTTAAGACATTCATGCCTTGAACATCAAAACATAGGTGAATGAAACCCCAATCGCCCCAAAATCTATTTTCAAATATTTTCTTGCAATCAGTTCTATCTATGGATTGAACCAATTCTATTTCTGTTGGTCCTAATAACCTTGCGAATGGTCCTTTTCTAGCTTCTGGGTGAACAAGTAACACCCTTCTAAATTTCCCATCTCCTGCTGGTAGTGAAGTTAAATCTTTGAAATTTGCTATTTGATCATATTCAACAACTGTGTATCCAAGAATATCCCTATATAAAGGTAGTGCTTTGTCAATATCACTAACACCAATGATTGATCCAGCTACTCCTCCGCATTTTGATGGGAAGTTGGTGTTTTTGAAATAACCCCGACCCTCAACTATTTGGAATAAATTACCATTAGGATCCATAACGAAAAATGACAATTTTCCATTAGGTGCTTCTATTAAATCTCCAATAATTTGAGCGCCATGCTTTTTGAAATAATCAAAACTTTCCGCAACATTTCGAGATTTTATTTTACAGCAATACAATCCATAGTCGCCTAAATTTACAGAAAATTGCGGTTTTTCTGTGTTTCTACTGGTGAATTGCCAAATTTCGAATCCACCTCCACCTTCCATACTCAAAGCTAATGTTGCCGTTCTTGAATGGACTTCACCTCCTGTGTAACGCGTCATTAAAGGGGCGTCTGCGGCTTCTTCAAAAACACGTACGTTTACACCGAAAAACTTTCTGTACCACTTCCAAATTTCTTGAACATTGGGAACACCTATTCCCATTTGCTGTATGCCACAAATGATTTTCTCCATAGACATTATTTACCACAAATATAAGCAGAGCGTTTAACGTATCGCTCTTTCATTGAAAAGAATAAATCCGTAACTTACTTGAAAAGCAAAGGGTTGATCTTGTTTCGGAAAATAATTCATAGTTGCTCTCAAGGGGCCAACAATTGTGTGGTATATAACTGAAGCTGAAGCCATGAATGAGCTTCCTTTGAAGGGCTTGGAGTAACTTGGTGTACCGTCGGGGTTCTTTATTAATATTACAAAAGGTTGATAATAATAACCATCTAAACGTATATCGAAATGTTTTTTAATCGTAAAAATGGCATTGAAACCGCCTCCCAAATATTGCGGTGATCTGTATTCAGGCAAGAAATAAGTCTCTGCATCAGGAATCGGAGAGAAGGAGGTCATTGCTAATAGTGACGCCGTGTAATTTGAATATAAAGATTGGCTATTAAAAACACCCTTGCCATGAATACCGAAATGAAAATTGTTAAAGTCGATAAGGAAGGTTTGAAATTCAGCATTGACATTGATCCACTTATGATCATATGTTTTGATTGCATCACTAATTGAGGTTGAACCTGGAATACTCGTTTCGAAGCCGTCAACGTACCTAGCTTTGAATCGAAAATAATGTCCAGAATTGGCAAATTGCTTTCTATTTAATGAATTTTGAACAAATTCCCAGCTAAAGGAATAGCCATCTAAAAGTGTTAGATCTGACGTGTCTTTATTGGTGAAATTATCCGTTTGGTAATAATCATCTTCAAGATTGAATAATCTAAAATCGAATGAACTTTTTGTTGTATTGCCAATAGGATGATTTATTTTTAAGCCGTAATACATTTCATTTTGAACAAGAAAAGATGGTTTGACATCTTCAAAAAATGTAGCGAAACTCCTAAAATAATCCCACCGGTTCATCACAAAATATGCTGATAAAGAAATTGGAAAAATAGATGGAACCTCTAATTCGTAAGAAAGCTTCGCTGATCCATAAAATTTACCAAAGTAAGAGGAGGCATGAATAGAGGAAGCCGTGTTTCCAATACTTCGATAGGTCAGTCCAATATACCCAGTGTTTACGGCTCTCGATGAAAAATGTCCGCCTACATCAAGCTTAAAATCTTTGGCTTTCCGTACTTCAAGATTTAAGTTGTAGGTGCTATCTGGGCGCAAATTGAGAAGGGGATACATGAAATCTAACTGCGGTGTTGCGTAGAGTCTATAATACCTTTTTTCCAATTTTGTTTCATCCAAAATTTCATTTTTCCGCTCTTGAATCATCGATTTTCGCGCATAAGCCAAATCACGTTTTTTATTGTAATTATTTGTTATTGAAGAAACTTTTAGTTCGATTATATTTTCTCGAAATGTTTTCCTTCTCAATGACAGATCCTCTTTACTGATCCTTCGATTAATGTAAAATTCAATAGAATCAATTTTTGCAATTGTAGCTTCATAACCAGATTGAATAGCAGCTTCTACTTCGTTAAATTCAAAAGTTCCAATGGTATTCTCAGGCTCAATTAATATGCCTTCGTTACATGGAATCGAAAAATTGGAATGGGAGACCAACATATTGGTTAATTGACTTATCAAATCATCTTCAGTTGGTGGTGGTGCGTTATAGGATACATTACTTCCTATGATAAAATCCGGGCTAAAATCCTGGTACATTACATCTGCAGGAAAGTTATTGTATAATCCACCGTCAAACATTAAAGTGCCGTTTATTCTTAGGGGATCTAAATAAAATGGATAAGTCATCGATGCTCTCACGGCCTGATTCAAGAATCCTGAAGAGTAAATAACACTTTTTTTGTTCTCAATATCAGAAGCTACACATCTAAATGGTACAAATAAACTATCAAAATTCTTATTGTAGGAGGCACTCGTTGTTCCAAATAATTTAAGCATCTCGAAATCAAAAAATGATGAGGTGATAAATTTTGTTGGAAGAGATTTGGTAAGAATGGTGTCTAAGTCAAATGAAACATTGAATAAACTTCCGTTGGCTTCGACTTCTCGATATAAGAAGCGTTGGGAAGCTTTTAATTTCCCAGTTGTCATTAATTGGAAATCGTTACTTTTTACGAAATTTTCAATCTCTTCTGGGCTATAACCTGCGCAGTACATGGCGCCAACCAATGATCCTGCTGAAGTACCAGTAATATAGTCAATTGGGATTCCACGTTCTTCAAGTGCTTTTAATACGCCTATGTGAGCCAAACCAGAAGCACCACCTCCGCTGAGGACTAATCCTACTTTCTGCTGACTTAATCCAATCATTGGAAAAAGGACAATGTGCAGGGTAGTGATTAATCGGATTATTGGATTCAATTTCGTTCCTTTGTGCAAAATTATAGTATTTATTCTTCCAAATGGCAAATATTCCTCAAATTAAAGATTTTGAAAAATCTCTGACTATTACAATAAAAACTTTTTTTGGATTAGAACAGGTGCTAACTGAAGAACTAAATGAACTAGGATATCAAGAAGTTCAGATTTTAAATCGAGCTGTTCAAATAAAAGGAACCTGGAACGATGTATATTTTTTGAATTTACATCTGCGCTGTGCGATATCAGTACTCATTCAAATTCGTCAATTTCAAATTAAAACAGAAGACGATCTTTACAAACAATGCCTAAAAATCCAATGGCATGAGTATTTTAAAGTGGATAAGAGTTTTTCTGTTCGCGGTGCTATCTTTTCGGAATTTTTCAAGCATTCCCAATATCCCTTTTTGGTTGTTAAGGATGCGATAGTTGATACATTTCGAAATGCAGTTGGAGACAGACCTAATGTCAATACCAAATCTCCGCAAATAGTAATTGATTTATATGTAAATAATAATCAAGTTACACTTTCACTAAATACGAGTGGACTTCCCTTATTTCAAAGGGGATATCGTCAGGCAGTTGGTGAGGCGCCTCTAAATGAGGTAGTTGCAGCAGGCTTGATAAGGCTTTCTGGTTGGGATAAAAAATCTACGTTTTTAGATCCCTTCTGTGGTTCTGGAACACTATTAATCGAGGCAGCCATGTTGTCAGCGGGTATTCCATCTAATATCGAAAGACAGCATTATGCTTTTAAAAATTTGGCGAATTACGATGATGTATTATGGAATAAAATGTACGAAGATGCTCAAAAAAGGATTACCAAATTACCTTGCCGAATCATAGGATACGATATAAGTGATGAAATGGTAATTAAAGCA
>CANHJY010000161.1 GCA_947461185.1 Flavobacteriales bacterium | reverse complement strand
GATTCAATTTTAAGCTATTTTGACTATATTTGAATCATGAAGTTTGTGTATCCTGAGTTTCTTTGGGCCTTTGGTGTTTTGATAATACCAATTATCATTCATTTATTCAACTTTAGAAAGTATAAAACCCTTTATTTTTCTAGTCTCCGCTTCATTCAATTCGTTGATCAACAGACACGTTCCACTCAAAAATTAAAACATCTTTTAGTCCTAATTGCTCGAATTTTAGCTTTTTCTTTTTTTGTAATTGCCTTTGCTCAACCTTATATCCCAGCTAGTAATTCAAACTCTAAAGGGGGAAAACCTGTTATTTCAATCTATCTCGATAATTCGTTCTCAATGGCGATGAAAGGTACTGAGGGTGAATTGATTTCTGAAGCGAGAGAAATGGCTCGAAAAATCATTTCAAAAGCTAGTTTAGAAACGCGTTTCTTATTGGTAACCAATGAAATGAGTGGGATAGAACAACATCTTGTAACTAAAGTTGATGCGCTAGAACGTTTAGATAAAATAGAGTTAAATCCAATTACAAGAAATGTTGCAGACGTTATTGAATGGCAAAAAAACACCATCAAAC
This sequence comes from Flavobacteriales bacterium, assembly GCA_947461185.1. Taxonomy (GTDB): domain Bacteria; phylum Bacteroidota; class Bacteroidia; order Flavobacteriales_D; family Crocinitomicaceae; genus M0103. The sequence continues at coordinate 4,366 of CANHJY010000161.1, read as the reverse complement.
ACGAACAAGAAACAAATCAAAAGATTGGTGTACAGCAATTTATCATTTTGTCTGACTTTCAAAAAAACACAACCGACTTCTCTAAATTGAAAGCAGATAATACATCTTATTATTATCCAGTTAAATTAACACCACAAGATGCATCCAATGTTTTCATTGACTCTGTTTGGTTCACTTCCCCTATTCAAAAAATTGGAGAAAACAATGAATTAAACATTCGAATTAAAAACAGCGGTAAAAATGATTTAACAAATCTTGAATTACATTTAGACATTTCTTCAACGAAACGAGATGTTTTTGTAGATGTGAAAGCAAACGATCAAACGACAACTACTGTCAATTATACAGAAGCAAAAGAAGGATTTAAAAAAGGTGTTGTCAGTATAAACGATAAACAATTTTTCTCGGACGATGAATGTTATTTCAGTTATACTGTTGCTAAAAAATCAAACCTGCTTTTGATTAATGGTGAAAATGCGGTCAACAATATTTCACTTGTTTATCAACTTGATAATTTCTATCAAACGGAACAAATCGATCAATCAAGTTTTACGACTGATTATTTAAGAAACAAAGATTTAGTTGTTTTAAACGGTGCAAAAGAAATCACTTCAGGACTTTCAGATGAGTTAGTGGAATACGCTAAAAATGGAGGTTCAATAGCATTATTTCCTGGGGAAAAAATTGAATTCAATGGGTGGAACACACTCCTTTCTGAACTAAATATGCCTCGATTAGGAAAAGAGATTGCGGAAGGTTTAAAAATCAAAACCATTAATTTCGATGATCGTTTTTTTGCATCTGTTTTCGAAAAGAAACCAGAAAATTTAAATCTACCAAGTGTAGCCAAAGCTTATAATTCAACTTCAACTTTCAAAACTCAAGCTGTTGGATTAATCAACTTTCAAAATGGAAAACCTTTGTATTTAAGATCAACTGGGACTTACAATGTGTTTTTATTTACAAGCTCACTTTTACCTAGTTATGGCAGTTTTACCTCCAATGCACTTTTCAGTACAATCCTTTTAAGAACAGCTGAATTAAGCAAACGAAAAACACCTATCTCATTGATTATTGGTGAAGAATCTAATTTTCCAGTTTATTCAAAATCAAAAAGTGAATCCCCTATTCGATTGAAAAACGATAAAATCGATTTTATTCCAAGCACTTCTCAAAAAGGGGAAGCGACATACATTTCTTTAAATGGAATGGAAGCAATCGAGAACTTAGTAGCTGGAACATATGACTTAATCGATGATCAAAAAATCGGAATTATCTCCTTAAATTACAATAGAAAAGAATCGGACATCAACGCCTATACCCCATCTGAAATTACATCCCTTTTAGAAAATCAAGGAATTGAACATGTTAAAATTTCTGAAGTAAACGAAGGTCAAAGTTTAACGCATATCGACATTGAAAAACCTTACGAATACTGGAGACTATTTTTAATTTTAGCTTTACTGTTTATTTTAACAGAAATGGCTTTATTGAAATTTTGGAAGAAATAATTGAAAAGAATAATACACAATAAGAATGAAAATATTAATCAAACAAGCTCAAATTTTAGACCCTCAATCTTCTTTTGATGGTAAAAAAATGGATATACTAATCGAAGATGGTATAATTTCTAAAATTGAAACTTCCATTTCTGTTGAAAGCGATAAAGTTATCGAAGGTGGAAATATACATATTTCACAAGGTTGGGTTGATTTAAAAGCAAATTTTTGTGATCCAGGAGAAGAACACAAAGAAACAATTGAAACAGGTTTATTAGCAGCATCTTACGGTGGATACACACATGTTGCGATGCTTCCAAGTACACATCCTGTTGTAGATGGAAAAACACAAGTTCATTATGCTTTAAGAAAGGCTGAAAACGAAGTCACAACTCTACATCCGCTAGGTGCAATCACAGAAAAAATGGAAGGTAAAAACCTTTCTGAAATGTACGATATGTATCAATCAGGTGTTCGTTTATTTACGGATGATTTAGAACCAGTGAACTCAGGAATTATGTACCGAGCTTTATTGTACGCTAAAAATTTCGGGGGTAAAATCATTGCATTTTCAAGAGATGCTTCAATGGCTGGTGATGGAATGGTAAACGAAGGTGAAGCTTCAACTAAAACGGGTTTAAAAGCCGATCCAACAATTGCTGAAATTATTCAAACGGAAAGAAATATTCGACTTTTAGAATACACCGAGGGATCACTACATTTGACGGGTGTTTCTTGTGCTGAAAGTGTAAACTTAATTCGTGAAGCAAAGAAAAAAGGGTTGAAAGTTACAGCCGATACACACGCTTCTCATTTGGTTTTTAATGAAACAGCCGTTTTAGGATTTGATTCTAATTTTAAATTAATGCCGCCATTAAGAAGAGAATCGGATAGAATCGCTCTTTGGGATGGTTTAAAAGATGGAACGATTGACACGATTGTTTCTGATCACCGCCCATACGATAAAGAGGAAAAAGATGTTGAATTTGATAATGCCTCTTTTGGTAATATTGCACTACAATCTGTTTTCGGATCACTTAATCTTTCGAAAGAAGCTGATTTAAAGGCGATTGTGAATGCAATTTCAATCAATGCAAGAAACATTTTAGAAATTAACACACAACCGATTGAAGTAGGCACTAAAGCAGATATTACGGTATTTGATCCTACTCAAAAATGGATATTCGAAAAAGAAAACGTAATTTCTGCTACATACAATTCACCATTTATTAACCAGGAATTAATCGGTGAAGTAAAGGCGGTGATCAATAACGGAAATTTCGCAATTAAAGAAGAAGCTTAAAAATGGCTAGAAAGAGATCATTTATAAAACAATTTTGGGAGGACAAACAAATGGTTGGTTCTGTTCGTCCAAGTTCTCGTTTTCTTGCGAAGAAAATGTTGAAGCATATCGATTTTAATACGGATAAAATAATTGTTGAACTTGGTCCCGGAACTGGAATCTTTACTGAAAAAATTATTGAAAAAATGGGCGAAGACTCAAAACTTTTGGTGTTTGAATTGAACAAAACATTTATTCGAAATTTAAGAAAAACAATTAAAGATGACCGTGTTATTTTAATCAACGATAGTGCTGAAAAAATTGAAGAATACTTGATTAAACACAGTCTTTACAAGGCAGATGTGATTATTTCTTCTTTACCGCTTTCAAATTTCCCTCAAGAACTAAAAGAAACCATCGTACAGAATTCACATAAAGCTTTAAAAACATTTGGGAAATACATTCAATTTCAATATTCCCGTTCCAATAAAGAATTTTTCAGATCCATATTTGATAAAGTTTCTATTGGATACACCGTATTGAACTTCCCTCCTGCTTTTGTATTCAATTGCGAAAAACATTAACTTCATTTCAAACACATTTTAAAACTCTGACATCATGCAAATAATTCTAAGTCAGCTTGAAATTGACCAAAAAATAACACGATTAGCACATCAGATAATCGAAAACACTTTTGAAAACGACACATTGTTTATTGGAGGAATAAGTGGAAATGGAATTCAGTTAGCTGAAAAAATAAAACAAATCATTTCAGAACACTCTAATCAAACGATTCATGTTTTTGAAATGGTGGTTGATAAAAAAGAACCTTGGGCGCATCCGATTGAACTTTCAATTGAACAAACCTCTATGAAAAATGGGTATATTTTGTTGGTTGACGATGTAATTAATTCAGGTAAAACGATGCAATATGCATTGGTTAAATTACTAGAACAAGCAACCAAAGCGATTAAAACAGTAGCCCTTGTTGACCGTCAACACAGAAGATATCCAATCAAAGCTGATTTCGTTGGAATTAGCTTATCTACTACTTTAAAAGAGCGAGTTGAAGTCACACTTTCAGCTGAAAACTCTCACGCATATTTAAAATAATCTTCACAATGAAAAAAATTACTGAATCGTCTTCGAATTACCAATCGTTAGATACGATGTCAACATTTGACTTGTTATCTAATATGAACAAAGAAGATAAATCTGTGCCTTTAGCTATTGAAAAAGAAATTCCAGCTATCGAAGCATTTATTGAAGCTTGTTTTTTAAGAATGAAGCAAGGCGGACGTTTATTCTACATTGGAGCAGGTACAAGCGGACGATTAGGTATTATTGATGCAAGTGAATGTCCACCGACATTTGGTGTTGCTCATGGTGTTGTAGTTGGAATTATTGCAGGTGGTGATTCAGCTATTCGTAAAGCAGTAGAATTTGCTGAAGACGATATGAATCAAGGTTGGAAAGATTTATCAGAGTACAACATCAACGCAACAGATACAGTTGTAGGAATTGCAGCTTCTGGAAGTACGCCGTATGTTTTAGGAGCTTTAAAAATTGCTAAAGAAAATGGCGT
>CANHJY010000160.1 GCA_947461185.1 Flavobacteriales bacterium | reverse complement strand
TATTCAAGTTCGTTGAGTATTTTATTTAACCATTATCTAAATACCTGCCTTTTATTACCATTACTTTCTTTGTCTTGATGCAATGAAAGTAGCCAAATAAAAATCAAGGCAAAACCGATTGCTCCTTGCGTTTTGCCAGGCCATGCACAAATCTATGCCTTACCCCTTCTTCTCTCAAAAGAGAGAAAGGAGCTTGTGCCTTTGTTGGTGTTATCACCAACAAATCTATTAGAATTCAATTTATATACTTCAGCAGTTCATAACACAGTGCATGCAAAAACTTAATCATAATAGAACTAAATTGTGTTTGATGAATTGCTTATTTTTATGCAGATGAAAGCAATTATTTCAGTTTTTATTTTGATTGTTTTTTTTAGCTCTTGCGCCACTATACGTCCTGCGGCTCCAAACGCTTTCGTTGAGAAAATACTTCCACCGGAACCCGTTTTTTCCATTTTGAGTATGCCGGTTCAGGTGGATTTGAATCCTTATTTCAATATGGCAGAGAGCAATGTTTCATCTGTCTTTGAAGGGTCTGATAATTCTTGTGAAGGGCTTAGTTACTCGTATCAGTTTCTGAGGAGTCCATTTCTTATTTCTGGCAATAAAGATTTACTTCGTTTTTCTTTCGCCGCTAAATATAAAATCAAAGCGAGTTATTGTGCAAAATGTCTCTCAGATGTTTGTTTACTCCCTACACCTAAATTCAGCTGTGGCTATAATGAGTCTATGAGAAAATTGGAAATTGGTTATTTGTCGAAAATAAAGCTGTTGCCTAATTATCGTTTGTCTTCCCAAACCATATTGGAAAAATTTGATGCATTGGATAAGTGCAATATCAGTTTCATGAATATTGATGTCACGGATAAACTGATGAAAGTAATGAGGGATGAATTGACAAAAGCTGGGAAGTCTGTCGACAGCCAGTTTAGTGCGTATGATTTGAAGCCCAATCTCCAGGACATTTGGAATAAATTGTATTCGGCTCAGGCTGTTGGTAACTATGGCTATTTTAACATCAATCCGGAGGCCATTTCCGTAAGTGAATTGAATTTAAATGGCAGCAAATTAGAAATGAAATTGGGGCTTCGTTGCAGACCAGTTTTTTCTACTTCCCTTGTTCCGGTAGCTACAGTTCCTTTACCTAATCTTTCTCAGCCAACGAATCAATCAGGTTTCAAAGTACACACCGACCTCGTTTTGAAATATGATGACCTCAGCAGGTTAATCAATGAAAAAATGGCTGGTTATACTTACCTGTACAAAAAAAAGAAACTCATCGTGAACAGCATAAAAATAAGCGGAATAGGCAACTCGAAGTTGGCATTAAAGCTTGATTTCAAGGGGTACAGAAAAGGAGTTGTTTATCTTGTTGGTACGCCTGTATTTAATGTAACCAACAATACATTTACTATACCTGATTTGAATTTTGAATTGAAAAGCAGAAGCGCTTTGCTTAAGACTGCCAGCTGGTTACTCAATGAAAAAATAACGGCTAAGATAAGATCGAGCGCTGTTTTCGATATTAATCAAGTGATGCAACAATTCAAGGGCAATATCAATGAGCAACTGAACAAGCAGCTAACCGAGAATGTAAGCATGAAAGGTGCTATTGATACTATGAATGTGCAGTCGCTGTTAACTTTACCCGAATCGATATTTTTGAGGGTTTACTCAAGCGGACAACTAAGTATCTGTGTTAAATGAGTTATGGGTAAGAGCTAGTACCAACATTTAACTAACGGACTTATTTCAATTGTGGTTAAAATTAACCACAAAAATCTAATTGTAAACTGTCTGCTTTTTAGTGATACATTCTTTATTGCATAACGTTTTTTGTAGCCCTTCTAAATATTAAGTATTTTTAAGAAAATTCAAAAAAATATGCAACATCCTAAATTGATGATAATCCTCCTTGTCGCATTTTGTTTAGTCTCTATTAAAGCAGATGCGCAAAGTGGTGTTGTTTATTCTTTCAGTTTCAGAATCGCTCCTGAACTGACTAATTACGATAAGATTGAATTTCAACGAAATTGGTTTTCCGAATTTTCGGAGGGTGAAACCATGCCCGAATCCCTGGTGGATTCCATAAAATTGAAAACGGAAGAGGCGTTTACTACCAAATTGAATATGCCCGTTAAAATGTGTTATCATGAATACAAGTCAGAGGTTCATTTCACAAGCGAGGGTCCAGGGTCAGTTGTAGGCCTTCCAGAGCTCACCACTCTGAAGATGGGTAAAAATAATTGTCCCGGAAAAACCTATTATATCAAACTTGATGTGCAGATCTATTCCAGCAGTAGTTCAGCAACCACAGTAAATACCATAACAAAAAGGAAACCTAGAATCGAGTTTCTGGCAAAAGTGGTTGATGATGAGAATAAAGAAATATGGAAAAACAAAGTGGTTCTGAAAGACTTTGAAACGATTCGTTCAAAAACGAAGTATTACGAGGGCTTTACCATCACAAAGTCAGAGGTGCTGTCGCCCCTGGATATTTACGCCATGTATAGAATGGCGCTGGATGAGCTGATGATTAAGTAGATAGATTAATAGATAGGCAGATCTCTGTTGAATTGAAAATTATTTTTTGCAGGGATTACAAAATAGTAGTTTGATTGATGTATAACAAACAAACAATCAAAGTCAAGGTAGGCGTGATAAATATGTAGAAACTTCCTGGTTCGTAAACTATTTGATCCATAACTTTTACCTAATGCATAACAATTGGTTCCAACAACTGAAATGCCGAACACGATAATCTCCATTATTTCTGTTAATAATTGTATCAAAGATACGTTGTTCAAGAAATGAAGATCTTTGTGCAAAGACGTGTTTATCTTTATTTATAAACTTTCTGATTTTAAAAAATTTATGATTTAGGTTATTTCAAATCATCACGCACTTGAATCCACATAAAATCCAAGCCTATCAAGATTTTCAAAGAACTATATTTATTTTTAACGAGACATTACTGTTATTCTGGTTTTATTTAAATTGCAAAAAAGTCAAGTAAACAATGTATAAGACGATACTTTCCGCTATTCTATTTTTTATTTCTTTACACGGCTTCGGTCAAGCCAAGAAGAAAAGGATAACTGGCATGTATGTTCAATGGGGTTATAATAGAGAATGGTACACAAATAGCTCGATTCATTTTAAGCTTGATAATGGTAGTGATTTCATTTTGCATCATGTCAGGGCCAAAGACAAGCCGGATTTTGATGCGATTTACGAATCCCCATTGGAAATTTCCATTCCTCAATATAATTACAGAATTGGCTTTTATTTGAATGAAAATCAGACAAGGTCATTGGAGTTGAATTTTGACCATGCTAAATATGTAGCCAATGATTTCCAGAAGGTACATGTTACGGGGACTATCAATGGTGTATTGGTTGATGGAGACAGCATTTTGGACCCTAATCGATTTTTGCATCTTGAACATACAGATGGTGCGAACTGGATGCACCTTAATTATGTGCAGCAAAGGACAATTAAAGCGAGGACTGATCATACAACGCCCTTATTCCGTTTGATCGGAAAAATAGGAGCTGGTATTAACATTCCTAGAACGGATTTTACATGGAAAGGAGACAGGCTTAATAACCAGTTTCATATTGCCGGTTACAACATTAGCCTGGAAGGAGGCGCAAGGTATTATTTTTCAAAAAAGTTCTTTCTGGAAGGAACAGGCAAAACAGGTTATGTGCGTTATGTGAATGCACTGGCCAATACGCATCAATTTAAAAATAGCCGAGTCAGTCATGGTTTTGGTTATTTCGAATTCATTGCTTTGATTGGATATGATATTCAGTTTAGATGATTTGGATGACGAATGTCCGCCAATCTTCGATGGTAAATTGCGTGATACTTTATCTCTATCAAAAATTTAAGGCTTAACTAATGCAAAAGATATTATTTGCTGTTTTTACTTTAAAAAAAACTGCTGATTACCTCTTTCTAATTCAAAAGTTTTTACTTCATCTGTTGAATATTCTAGTATTTCTACTTTTGCTTGACCAGCACTTTGAACTTTTAGTTTTGAATGATACTGTCATTTTACAGAAAATCAGATGGGAAAATAAAACACAAGATTCTTACTTGCATCTTTTCTTCATAACTTGTTTTGGAAAAAGGAAGAGTTGCAACTACCCCTTTTCAATACCTGTTAAGGTATTAATCAATACCAGTAAGGTTTTGGAAGGGAGCCATAATAAAAGTTGCAGCTTTAAGGAAACAAACAATATTTTAAGTAGTAGTGTTATTTCCCATTCCAGCCATCCATAATACCTGCTTTGATGTCTGTATAACTGTTAACAAGCCAAATGGCAAGTATAATTATTGCAAAAACTTTCCAGTGATTTTTAACAAGGGTTTTAAGATCGTTGATGAATTGATTCATATCTGTTATTTTGAAGTTGAAATTAAATTCGTATGGCTTTTTCTTTGATTTATGATTGAGTTCGGAAAAATCTGTTTCTAAGACACGACTTAACTCCTTCAAGGAATGAAAGCTTGGCTTGACCTCGTCGTTTTCGATTCTTTGAATGGTTCTAAGCGTGATGGAAGTTTCATCAGCAATTTGGCTCTGTGTTAACCCTTTCTTAAGTCTAACATTCTTTATTTTTAACCCTAAACTCATAAGCAAATTTAATGTTTGAATTAATTAGTCAAACCGTCATTTCAACGACATCTTAACGACATAGCTATACTTATTTAGCTTAAAATGATACACCGGTCGTTTGTAAAGAATATTTTTAGGAAAAAGTAAGTGTTACAATCGCCCGTTTTCTATACCTGTTCAGGTTTTAATCAATACCAGTAAGGTTTTGGAAGGTTCTAAAAATAAAAAAGAGACTATTTCTAGTCTCTTGTCCATTATGGCTCCCCTTATTGACAAAAGATGCAACTATAATGCGATGATTGAGTATGTGACTATCAGGAAATTAAAAGGTTGAACATACTGTGATTTTTCAATTGTCAATCATAGACTTCAAGTAT
>CANHJY010000159.1 GCA_947461185.1 Flavobacteriales bacterium | reverse complement strand
GAAGTATAATTTTTTCGCGGACAACATTTCCCATCCAGAAAGTTGATCATCATTTTTAGCAATTGTGCTTCTTTTCACATAAACTACAATCGAAACTAACCAAATCCCTAATGACACAACAGTTGCGCCCCCCATCAATAACATAGCTTGACTACTTTCTAGGTGCATAGGATGAATTAAATTTAATCCTACTGTATTGAGCTCTAGGTAATGTGACAACCAATGCGTACCAGAATGGAAAATAATTCCGGGTAAATTTAACATACCACCAACAATTGAAAGTACCGCTAACACCACCAAAGGCAATGTCATGTTCAATGGGCTCTCATGCAAATGACTTTTCGCATGGTCGCTTCCTCTGAACGAACCATGAAATACTAAAAAGTAAAGACGGAACATATAAATTGCCGTTAAGGCTACGGACACCATCAAAACCAAATAGATTCCAATGTTGTGGTGCGCTGCATGTGCAAGAATTTCATCTTTTGAATAAAACCCAGATAACAGTGGAAATCCTGCAATAGCCAAGGTTCCAATTAAAAATGTAATATGTGTAATTGGAATGAACTTTTTCAAACCACCCATTAAACGAATATCTTGCTCATCAGACATAGCATGAATAACACTTCCAGAACCTAAGAAAAGTAAGGCTTTAAAGAAAGCATGTGTTGTTACGTGGAACATTGCTGCGGTGTACGCCCCCATTCCCAAGGCTACGAATAACAATCCTAATTGCGAGACTGTTGAATAAGCTAACACCTTTTTGATGTCATTTTGACGCAAGGCGATAAATGCAGCGACGAGCGATGTAGCCAATCCAACATAAAGCATAATATCTTGAGTTGTTGGTGCCAACTCGAATAAGAAGTTTGATCTCACCACCAAGAATATACCTGCTGTTACCATAGTTGCCGCGTGAATCAAAGCTGAAACTGGTGTTGGTCCTGCCATCGCATCGGGCAACCAAGTGAACAAAGGAATTTGTGCTGATTTTCCCGTAGCACCGATAAACAAGAACAAAGTAATCGCAAAGCTCATAGCTTCGGTTGGACGAATACCATTAACCAAAATTTGCTGAGCAACATCATTGTATTCCAAAGATCCGAATTGAATCAAGATTAAGAATAAACCAATCAATAATCCAAGGTCACCAATTCTATTCATAATGAAGGCTTTTCTTGCAGCGATACCGTTTAGCATCCCTTTTTCCTTATCGCTGTAATGAAAAGAAATTAATAGGTAGGAGCAAATTCCAACACCTTCCCATCCGAAAAACAACATAAAATAATTGCTTCCTAAAACAAGGATTAGCATTGCGAAAATGAAGCAATTCAGATAGGTGAAAAATTTATAATATCCTTTATCATGACTCATGTATCCCATCGAGAAAAGATGAATCAAAGATCCTACACCCGTAACAATTAAAAGCATCCATGTTGAAAGTGAATCCACCATCAAATTTGCACTCAACTTTAAATCATCATAGGACAGGATATTGAAAAGATGTATGATTCTTTGCTCTCCGTTTGAATTAAAGATTACCATGGACAAAGCAAAAGCAATAAACATTGCACCTGTCGCAATTGCTCCAGAAACTGCCTTTGGTAAATTTTTACCTATTGTGCCATTGATCAATGCTCCCAAAAGAGGAAGCGCCAAGACTAATAAAACCAATTGATCTATCGACATGATTTAGCCTTTTAAATTGTTAAATAATCCAATATCTGTTGTTCTCAATTTACGATAAGCCATTACCAAAATCGATAAGCCAACGGTTGCTTCTGCTGCTGCAACCACCATTATGAAAAACACAAAAATTTGCGCATCTGCTTCAGCTTTTCCGAAGTAGGTGGAGAATGCCACTAAAAGAAGGTTTACAGCATTCAACATCAATTCAATGCACATCAATAAAATAATTGCGTTTCGTCTTATTAAAACACCAACAGCGCCAATACAGAATAACATTGTTGCCAGAACAATGTAGAATTCTATGCTTACACCAGATTGAAAAATACTTGCTAAAATCATATTAATCTATAGTTTGTTTTTCTCTTTTTGCCAAAAGAATTGCTCCAACCATTGAAGCGATAAAGAGAACTGAAGAAACTTCAAAAGGAACAACATATTTGCTAAACAAAAGCTGACCCAGATTTTGAACTAAACCTTGATCATTTCCGTCTATACCAGCTGTTTGTGCAACGATTACACCATCTTTAAATGCAGCAATTAACACTACAAATAAAAGTCCGCCGGTAACCACAGCAGCTAATTTGACAAACAAACTTGTTTTGGGTTCATTTTCTTTACTCAAATTAAGTAGCATCAAAACGAATAAAAACAATACCATGATAGCACCAGCATAAACAATAATGTTCACGATGGCCAAAAATTGGGCGTTCATTAGAACATAGTTTGCAGAAATCATGAAAAAGGTCAAAACCAAATATAACACACTTCTTACAGGGTGCTTACTGATGACAACCATCAAGGCAGATCCGATTGTGAGTCCACCTAAAATTGTAGCTATTAATTCTAAACTCATTTTGTACCTCTTTTACCGGTGTGTTGACGTTTTGTGATATCAATTCTTTCTTCAACTGATTCCACTAATTTATCTTTTCCAAATACAAATTCACCTCTTTCAAAGTTTGAAGGGACAATTCTATCTGTAAGGAATATGGCTTCTTTTGGACATGCCTCTTCGCAGAGACCGCAGAAAATGCAGCGTAACATATTTATTTCATAGGTCGATGCATACTTTTCTTCGCGGTAGAGGTGCTCCTCTCCTTTCTTTCTCTCTTCAGAAACCATTGTTATAGCTTCCGCTGGGCATGCAACTGCACACAACCCGCAAGCGGTGCAATTCTCACGGCCTTGTTCATCTCTTTTCAAAACATGTTGACCTCTGTATACAGGAGCGAACTCTCTAACTTCCTCCGGATATTTGGTTGTATTATTTTTTCTAAAAAGATGTTTGAAAGTAATCCACATACCACCCAAAATCGCAGGTAAGTAGATTTTTTCCATGAATGTCATTTCTTTTTTGGAAACGACCTGTTTTCTATTGGATAAACTTTCCATGTTTTAATTTAATTAAACCAACCTTCTTTAATTGCTATAATTATTGCAGTGATCAACAAGTTGAATAATGAAATTGGAATTAAACTTTTCCAACCCAAATGCATCAATTGATCAAATCTAAATCTTGGTAAGGTCCAACGTATCCACATGAATACGAATACGAAGAAAAATGTTTTGGTAAACATTGCCAATACCCCAAGAAGTGCTAGCGTATTTCCTGAAAAGTAATCCATTCCCGGGAAGTTGTATCCACCAAAGAACAATACTGAAATAACTGCTGATGACGTAAATAAAGCAACGTATTCAGCAAAGAGATAGAAGCCCATTTTCATGGAACCGTATTCTGTGTGGTAACCACCAATTAACTCACTTTCACATTCTGGTAAATCGAAAGGAGCACGATTGGTTTCAGCAAGCGCACAGACAAAAAATATGATGAACCCCAAAGGCTGATAGAATATATTCCAATTCATGCCATGCTGCTCTTCAACGATATTTCTTAAACTTAAACTTCCAGAAAGCATTACGATAGTAATTACACAAATTCCCATCGCTAATTCATAAGAAATCATTTGTGAACTTGCACGAATCGCTCCATACAAAGAATATTTGTTGTTCGATGCCCAACCACCAATCATAATTCCATATACGCCTATTGACAGAAAGCCCATGATAAACAAAATTCCAATGTTTACATCTGCTACTTGCAATTGCACAGACTGACCAAATAAATCTAAATCCTTACCCCAAGGAATAACAGAACCAGTCATTAAAGCAGTAAACATTGCTATTCCAGGACCAAGTATGAATAGCCATTTCTCAGCTCTTTCTGGAATAAAATCTTCTTTTACAAACAATTTTGCTCCATCCGCTAAGGGCTGTAAAATACCAAAGGGCCCTGCTCTATCTGGACCGATTCGATCTTGAAACCAAGCAGCTACCTTACGTTCGAAATAGGTTGCGTAAGCTGCAATTCCTAGGGTTACCGCAAAAAGGATAAAGATGAAAACAAACTTTTCAATTAATTCACTGGTTGCCATCTGTAATTTGTTTAGCGTTTGACCTTGGACTTAGATAGTGACCTTGAGAAATTACAGAATGTCTATTAATCTTTCTTGGACCTTCAATATTCCATTTAGAGGCATCTTTTTTATCGAAGCGGCAATCGTTGCAAATCCAACCTGTTTTACCATCTTGATCTTCAACTTCTCCGTATTTATCTTTTCTTGCGGTTACGCGGTAAATTTCATTTCCAAACATCCACACAACAGCTTTACCGGAGCACTTTGTGCATTCACAACTTGCTTCCATTGGTTTTAAAAACCATACACGGCTTTTAAATCGGAAGGTTTTATCCGTTAAGGCACCAACAGGACAAACATCAATCATGTTTCCAGAAAAGTCATTTTCAATCGCATTTTCGATGTAGGTGCTGATTTCAGCATGTTCACCTCGATTTAAAACACCATGAACCCTTTTATCGGTCAATTGATTGGCAACATGAACGCATCTGTAACATAAAATACAGCGGTTCATGTGCAATTTGATTTTATTACCAATATCAATTGGGTCAAAGGTTCTTCGTTCCTCTTCGTAGCGTGTCCCAGCACCACCATGTTCGTATCCCAAATCCTGAAGATGACATTCTCCAGCTTGATCACAAATTGGACAATCTAAAGGATGGTTAATCAATAAGAACTCAACAACCCCACCGCGATTTTCGTGAACCCTTTCACTAGTTTTATTTTTTACGACCATCCCATCCATAACTGGAGTGGAACATGACGCCACCAATTTAGGCATTGGTCTCGGGTCTTTTTCTGAACCCTGAGCAACTTCAACCAAACAGGTACGACATTTACCTCCAGTCCCTGGAAGTTTACTGTAATAACACATTGCAGGCGGAACAACCTCACCACCAATTTG
>CANHJY010000158.1 GCA_947461185.1 Flavobacteriales bacterium | reverse complement strand
GTTAGTTTCTCTTCTAATATTGAATTTATTAATTGGGTTGTTTTTGTTTCAAAAGTAATTGATGAGCTTTATTCTGAAAATATTATTGATAGATGGTATTATGACGGTCCATCAAATTTTGAATTAGATATTGAAACGATTCAGGCCAATGTCAATAATAAGGCAATAGAATTAAATATTGATGATTTCTCATCGGATAAAAATTTATTAGATTTATTAAAAGGAAAAGGGAGCATGAGAGATTCTCGCGATTTTAAAGATTTTGGTGAAATTCATGAATACCAAATTCTTCCTTTTGCATATTATTTTATTCATTCAGGTAGTATTGTTTGTGGAGAGGATTTTATTGAATTAGATTATCCAAGTGGAAGCAACATAGAAAATTGGGATGAATCTGAGAGAGGATGGGAAATTGTTATGGCATAAAACGATAAATCGAATTGGCTTTTGATGAAGATATCTTGCAACAAATAGTTTGTTTGAAGTTGTAAAATCTCTTTCAATTCCCTGTTTAACATCTTTCAATTGTATTAAAACAATTGAGAGATGTTAAACTCATTTATGTTTTGATGTGGGAGGAATTTGGATAATGGCACACAAAAACTTCAACTCACATTATCTCGTTGCCAGTCTAAACCACAAAAAAATAATTATTCCGAATCCATATAAATTCCAAACTAGACTCTGCCATTTAGTTGGATTCCAAACGGGTGAAGTTGTCGTCACAGTATCTTTTAATACGGGGTCGTATCTCATCACCGATCCTCCATAAATTGTAAGTTCAATAATGTAAATAACTGTGTCAATAAAGCTCCCTACAAAAGAGCCAACTATCAACAATGCGAGTATAAAATACGTTGAAGCTTCTGCAAAGTGATTTTGTGATCCCATAAAATTCATAAGGTTGCTAAATCCCTCTGATGTAGCCCCAGTGCCAAATAGTAAATCGGTTGATAGCTTAAATACAACCAAGCCAAATGCGCCTAGCATAAAAGACATGATTATAGTTGTTATCCACTTTAATGGGTAGTATAACCAACGGTAAGAGTGTCTTAAATATGCAAGAACTAAACCCACAATAATAACTTGTAGGATAAATGCGATTGTGTTGGCAAGTTTATCTATTGTTTTCATAGTAGTTGTAGAAATTTGATAGAGGTAAATATTAGAACACTTAAACTTAAAAGCAAATTTTTGCAACAAATAAACTAACTGATAATATTCCCTCTTCTAATTGTTAAGTTTGTATTTTCCAATTTACTGCTAAGGTCATGAATTTTATTTGCACAAACTCCTCCTGCGCTATTGCACTTTCAAAAGCAAGTTTTCCTGTTGCTATGAATTGTCCCGTTTGCCAAACATTATTGGTAAAGCAGGAGGAAGAACCGGCGATAAGCGCAGAAGACGAAACCCTCATCGCCTCTTTGCCCTACGTTATTGCTTACCCGCTTCGCCGCACATTGGCCGAAAAGCACATGTGGACCAAGGTAAACCTCCTCAAAGACACCTTTCTGAATTACCTGAAATATTTGGGATTGCTCTCCGCATCTGAATTCTTTCATAGCCATTTGAAGGATAAAAAAATGGTGGCGCTCTTTCAGCAAGCACTTGCAGAGCCTTCGTTTGGTTCTTGGAATCAATACATTCGAGAGACTTTGCAGTTTCTCAAAGAACAGCAG
This sequence comes from Flavobacteriales bacterium, assembly GCA_947461185.1. Taxonomy (GTDB): domain Bacteria; phylum Bacteroidota; class Bacteroidia; order Flavobacteriales_D; family Crocinitomicaceae; genus M0103. The sequence goes on along the minus strand of CANHJY010000158.1, from coordinate 3,328 downwards.
CATCCTTTTTTCTGCGCTGAACTGGTGAACTATTACGAAGCGGTTGAAACAGGCAAGAAACGTAAACTGTACAAAGGCGAAATCGAATACATCGATAGCAACGGCGATGTGCAATTGAAAAAGCAGGAAGCCACGGCCATTGGTATGTTGATCAACTTCCGGAATCGCTACCTAGGACATGGACTTACACTCGATGAAAAAGCGGCGCAACACTTGTGGGATGAATACTTTCCTCTGTTTCGCACTTTGCTTGAGCAAATGCAATTCGCCGCGCAGTATATGATGTTCAAACACGAACATGGAGAGACCTACAAAATGCAATCGGCCGATATTAGTACCATCGAAAAAGGTGCGCAAACATCTTCTCAAGTTTGGTTAGAAAATCCTCAGGGAGCGCATCTGAATATTCTCCCATTCTTCGTTGTGCCAGGTGAGGTTTCGCTTGCTAAGGAAGACAAAGAACAGATTCTGACTTACGAATCATACACAGGTAAAACCATCAAGTTCTTCAGTCCGGAAGGAACGGAAAAGCAGTCTTCAGGAAAAATTCTTGAAAAGTTGAACCTACTGCTACGGGATAAACAAAAAGAAAAACCCTATGCACCCGATGAGTTTACTAAAGAGATTTTCATAGCACGTGTGGCCGATGAGAATAAGCTCATTCTTGATACTCTAATTGCAGAGAAAAAGGTAATTCCCGGGGTGTATGTGCACCGCGAAGAAATGGAAATAAAACTCCGTGAATGGATTGGTGCGCGCATGAACATTTTCTTCATAGCCGCAGAGGCCGGAAGCGGGAAAACCAATCTGCTTGTCGAAATGCAGAAACAATACACAGCGCGCGAAATACCCTCACTTCTGATTCGTGCGGGCCGCATGGAAAAGCAAACTCTGCGCGAACAATTGGCTTATTTGCTCAACATCGATGCAGCACAGGATCTTTCGAACTATAAATACATAGCAGGCACGCAGGCATCGCCCACCATGGTGTTGATTGATGGGCTCAACGAAGCCGCGCAGGCCGAAGCCCTTTGGCAGGAAGTGTTGGACATCAGTAAAACGTTTGAACCGGGTAGTTTAAAGTTTGTTGTAACCAGCCGCGCCAACAGCAAAGCCGATATTGAACGTTATACGCTTGCTGAAAGCGACGAGTTATTTATTTTCTCTGAAAGCAAGGAAATTGAAAAAATAGATTCTGAAGGGAATGCTTCAATGATAGAGGACCACATCAAGGATGAGTTATTCGGTATAGGTAAATATACCCATTGGTTATCTTCATTGAATATGATTGAAATGAAAAATGCTTGGGATTTCTATGTGAATAAAGACAAAAACAAATACAAGCCGCAATTTTCATTTGACGATTTAGCCACGTTCGATCGTGCCTTATACAACCACATTAGCAACCCGTTGGTTTTGCGTTTGTTTTTGGAAACTTACCATAACAAAGCCCTCCCAAAAAAAGGTAACAAGCATTTAAACATCTGGTCCGACTGGCTTGCCACGTTCACAGATACTGAACAAGAGTTTTTCAAACTCCTATCAGATGCCATCTGGGAAAAAGGTGAAAATGAATTGTTGCTCGACGATGTGTTGAAGAACGAAAAACTAAAGCCCTATTTCACTGATGACCGCATCAATGCGCCCTATCCGCGACTAAAAAACAACGGCTGGATTAGCCGCTATGTAAAAGATTTGAATGCATGTGTGGCCATTACGGTAGAAGGTGCGCTATTGTTCATCTTTGGGAAACAACTTCAAAATCGCTCAAAGGATATTTCCATTAAAACAATTAATGAAATTCTGGAAAAAGGCGGTAAGCTTCAAAAAGCTGGTCTCGAGTCCTTTTTATGCGAAGAAGGCATGGGTGGAGAACTTGGACTAATTACAGACTTAATTGATGAAGGAGGGGATAAGCTAGCAATTTGTATTCGCCCTTTACTTCATTATCTAAAGGCCTTTGGAGTTGAGGGCACACTCAGTAAATTGTTAGAGGATACAACAGAAAATGATTGGCAAGCACTTTTGAAATTAAATAATATGCTTGATGAACTGCAATTGCAGGTTTTAAGAAATGAACTCTTGAATAAAGCGATTGAGCGAATTGCATTCAGCAATAAGTACGATACCAAGTTTGGACTTATCGCCATCGCTGAAATTGAAGATGAACAAGCAAGAATTTATTATGCGAGAATTAAATCGGATGCTGAATTTTTGAAAGAAAACACCGAATTACTTTACGGATTAGGTGTATGTGAAAACCGATTTGCCCGATTTGACAATGCCCTAGAATTCTGTCAGAAATGCCTGGATATCCGATTAAAAACACTGGGGACGGAGCATCCTTCAGTGGCAACATCGTATAATTCTATTGGAAGTATTTATCACAGCAAAGGGGAATATGATAAAGCGTTGGAGTTTTATCAGAAATGCCTAGATATTCGATTAAAAACCTTTGGGAGCGAGCATCCTTCTGTGGCAACTTCATATAATAATATCGGAAGTATTTGGAAGAGCAAAGGCGAGTTCGATAAAGCGCTGGAGTTCTATCAAAAATGCCTCGATACAAAATTAAAAATACTGGGAGGCGAGCATCCTTCGGTGGCAACTTCGTATGGTAATATTGGAGGAATTTGGAACAACAAAGGCCATTATAATAAAGCATTGGAATTTTATCAAAAATGCCTCGATATTCAGTTAAAAACCCTAGGGGGCGAACACCATTATGTAGCAATTTCGTATAATAATACTGGAGGTATCTGGGATAGTAAAGGCGAATATGATAAAGCATTGGAATTTTATCAAAAAGCTCTCGAAATTAGATTAAAATCGCTAGGGAGCGAGCACCCTTCGGTAGCAACTTCATATAATAATATTGGAGGAATTTGGAACAACAAAGGCGACTATGATAAAGCATTGGAATTTTATCAAAAATGCCTCGATATAAAATTAAAAATACTGGGAGGCGAGCATCCTTCGGTGGCAACTTCGTATGGTAATATTGGAGGAGTTTGGAACAACAAAGGCCATTATAATAAAGCATTGGAATTTTATCAAAAATGCCTCGATATTCTATTAAAAACCTTAGGGGGGGAGCATCCTGATGTAGCAATTTCGTATAATGAAATTGGAACTATTTGGGACAGCAAAGGCAACTATGATAAAGCATTGGAATTCTATCAAAAATGCCTCGATATAGAATTAAAAATACTGGGAGGCGAGCATCCTTCGGTGGCAACTTCGTATGGTAATATTGGAGGAGTTTGGAACAGCAAAGGCCATTATGATAAAGCATTGGAGTTTTATCAAAAATGCCTCGATATATATT
>CANHJY010000157.1 GCA_947461185.1 Flavobacteriales bacterium | reverse complement strand
TATTGTATTTTCAAATATAAGTTCGTTAAGTAAATTCCGTACAAAACAAAAAAGGCCATCTTTTCAGATAGCCTTTAATCAATCAAAATATTCTTATATAATCAACATCGCGTCTCCGTAGGAGTAGAAGCGGTATTTATTTTCAACGGCTTGTTTGTATCCTTCCATCATCAAATCATGTCCACAAAAAGCAGAAATCATCATCAACAACGTAGAAAGCGGTGTATGGAAATTGGTAACCATACAATCTGCAATACTGAAGTCGTAAGGAGGGAAAATAAATTTATTTGTCCAGCCATCGTAAGGTTTTAATAAACCATCTGTTGATACTGAGGTTTCAATAGAACGCATTGACGTTGTACCTATAGCGCAAACGCGTCTTTTATTGATTTTAGCTTCGTTTACGATGTCTGCACATTTTTCTGAGATGATTACCTGTTCGGAGTCCATTTTATGTTTGGTAAGATCTTCTACTTCAACAGAACGAAAGGTACCCAATCCGACATGCAGTGTTACCTCTGCAAAATTTACGCCTTGAAGTTCCAAACGTTTTAGTAATTCTCTAGAGAAGTGCAATCCTGCTGTTGGCGCAGCAACGGCACCTTCTTCTTTTGCGAAAATGGTTTGGTAGCGGTCTTCATCTTCAGGTTCTACTGCGCGTTTGATATATTTAGGAAGAGGAGTTTCACCCAATTCAGTGATTTTTGCCTTAAATTCTTCATATGGTCCATCAAAAAGAAAACGTAAGGTTCTCCCTCTTGAAGTGGTATTATCGATTACTTCAGCGACAAGAGAATCATCATCACCAAAATACAATTTATTCCCGATTCGAATTTTTCTAGCTGGATCAACAAGAACATCCCACAATAGGCTTTCGCGATTCAGTTCTCTTAAAAGGAAAACCTCAATTTTGGCTCCGGTTTTTTCTTTGTTACCATACATTCTTGCAGGAAAAACCCGAGTGTTGTTCATGATCATTACATCGCCTTCAGTAAAGTACTCTGTAATGTCCTTGAAAAGGCGGTGTTCAATTTTTCCTGAGTCTCTGTGAAGCACCATCAAACGAGCCTCATCTCTATTATCACTTGGGTATTCTGCTATCAACTCTTCTGGAAGGTGAAAACTGAAATCAGAAAGTTTCATTTTACTCATACTATACTTTTTTAACTTCTTTTTTAAAAAGAGGGTGCAAAGATACAACAATGGAGAGCCCTTGTCAAGGGATTGGTTTAATTAAGCTTGAATTTCTTCAATCCAAGCTTCAATTGTTTTTGCGTTTTCTATTGAAAATTCACCCGATTTTGTTCTTCTTAGGGCAACAAGTGTTGCGCCAGAATTTAATGCTTTTCCAAAGTCATTGGCAAAAGAACGAATGTATGTTCCTTTGGAGCAGGTGATTTCAAAATCTATTTCCGGAAAGCGATTGGTTGAAAGTACTATGTTATTGATTTCAATAGTTACTGCTTTCATTTCTGGAGTTTCACCTGACCTAGCGAGATCATAGGCCCTCTTGCCGTCAATTTGTTTGGCAGAAAAAATAGGTGGAGTTTGTTCGATTTGACCGAGGAACTTTTGACGAACAGTTTCGATCATTTCCGAATCGATGTGGGAGAAAGGAAACTCTTGATTAAAATCTGTTTCCAAATCAAAAGAAGGCGTTGTTTTACCTAATAATATCGTTCCGGTGTATGTTTTATGGTCATTAATGAATGATGTAATCTTTTTAGTATGTTTACCCGTACATATGACAAGAAGGCCGCTTGCCAATGGGTCTAAAGTTCCTGCGTGACCCACTTTTATCTTTTTGACACCAATTTTTTGTTTGATGTGCCACCGCAATTTACTTACAACATTAAAGGATGTCCAGCCCAGTGGTTTATCCACGAGTAATGTTTCCCCGTTTTGAAAATCCATTAAAGTGAAAAATAAATGAGCAGTAGAATTCCGATGACAATTCGGTAGTAACCCCAAATTTTGAAGCCATATTTCTGTAAAAATCCAATGAAGAATTTAATGGCAAATGCCGCTACTATAAATGCAACGATATTTCCGATGATGAACATGGTCATGTTTTGACTGTTAGCGGTTATCATCTCGATACCTTTTTGTTCTACACCCTTATAGTGCCAATCTTTTAAAAAAACGGAATATGTAGTAACAGCAAGCATTGTTGGGACGGCAAGGAAAAAACTAAATTCAGCGGCCATCTTTCTTGTTAAACCTTGTTGCATCCCACCGATAATAGAGGCGGCAGCACGACTTGTACCAGGCATCATAGCTAAACACTGCCAAAATCCCACGAATATTGCTTTTTTATTACTTATTTTTTCTTCTTTGTCGATGGTAGTTCTGGTAAAAATGTTGTCGATGAAAAGTAAGATTATCCCACCTACAATCAAGACTATAGCAATAGGAATAGGTTTTTCTAGCACGGCTTCAATTTTATCGTCGAATAATTTCCCCAATATTAGTGCTGGTATAACGGCAAGTATAAGTTTTATATAAAATTGGTAAGATTTGAAATTTAAAAATTTCTTCCAATAGAGCATAACAACAGCGAGTATTGCACCGAACTGAATTGAAACTTGAAAAAGTTTTACAAATTCATCGGATTCAATTCCATAAATTGAGCTCGCAAAAATCATGTGAGCTGTGGAAGAAATGGGTAAATATTCAGTGAGGCCTTCAATTATGGCCAGCACCAATGCTTGTAGGCTATCCATTTGTTGAATTATTTTTTACCCTTCTCAGATTTTTGGGCTTGAACAGGCTCCTTATGTTGTGGTTTGACAACGATTTCCTCTGCGTGGGAATCTACTTGTGGTTTTTTCATAATGGAATAAATAATTACAACATAACCCAAAACAATAAGGGCTGGAGCAACTGTTATTCTGATATTACTAAATAGTTCAGAAGCGTCAAATTTATTTGGATCATCAGAACCACCGCCAATCATAAGAAGGAAACCAAGGACATTAATTCCTAAACCTACAAGTAGGAGTTTATAGTTTCTTTCAGAAAAACCGAAATTAAAATGCTGTTTACTCATGGTTCAAATTTAATACAAATCATCCAATTTCATTCTTAAATATTTATTGAGTGCAAACCAAGTCGAAACGAGCGTAATGAGCGCGCCCAAAGCCAAGAGGCTTGCAGTTAATATTAGGAAAGTAATCAAATCAAAGCTAATTTCAATTGATTCCAGCCAATTGTTTAGTGCGAAAAAAAGCGTCACGAGTAAAGAAATTCCAATTATGGCAGAAATTATACCTTGAAAAATCGCTTGGAGCATAAATGGTCTTCGAATGTAGGAGGATTTAGCACCAACCAGTTGCATTGTTTTAATCGTGAATCTTTTGGAGTAAAGGGCTAAACGAATGGTATTGTTAATCATTGCAACAGCAATTATTATGAGCAATAAGGCAACTGCAAGGAATAGGAAAACAAATTGCTTAAACCCGAGATTGACAGATTCTACACTTGCTTCATCATAACTAACTTCATCAATTTGACTACTGTATGTTTGTAATAGTTCCTTTTTTATGGATTCCATTCCTTCTTTTGTGGCAAATTCTTCTTTTGGTTTGAATCCTATGGTTGGGGGTAATGGGTTTTCTCCGTCAAATACATCGAGTATTTCCTTAGCGGTTTGATCGTCACCACTAAATTCCTCAATAGCTCTATCCGGAGAAACGAAAAACACCTCATTGAATTGACTCCAAGTTTTAAGCTCTTGTTCAATTTGTTTGATATCAGCTTCGTTAATTTCAGACTTGAAAAACAAATCACCTTGTAAACTTTCTTTGGCTTGTTTTTGGACATTTTCAAGGCCCAATATGCCGGCAATTACCAAACCTATCATGAATAGTACTAAAGAAATACCAATCACTGTCGATACATAACTGGTTCTTAATCCTAATTTCCCGTATTTAGAAGCCCTCTTACTCATGATTTGGCTAAATTAAGAAATATGAATTTTAGAAAATGCCTCTCAACTCCGAACTTATAAAAAGATAAATTGTTAATAACCCCATTTTTTGAATTTATGATTTTCACTTATTCCTAAAAAAAAGTTAAAATAATTGTTTCATGTAATCTTTTATGACTTTTGTGCGTTATTGATATCAGAACACAAGAAATTGAAAAAACATCACAGTTTTTGAAGTTTGTTAACGTTCAGTTTTCATAAGTAGTAGTGGTTTAGGTTGTGAAAAGGAGGTTCGCCTCCTTTTCTCTTTTTATTCTTCTCAATCGTTAGTAATCGGAAAAGATTTCATTTTTTAAACTAACTTTGTTTGCTTCAGGAATTATCTGGATTTGATATGAAAAACATTCGCAACTTCTGCATTATTGCGCACATAGACCACGGAAAAAGCACACTTGCCGACCGACTTTTACAAATCACGAATACCATTTCTGAGCGAGAAATGCAAAATCAGGCACTAGATGATATGGATTTGGAGCGCGAACGCGGAATAACCATTAAGAGCCATGCGATTCAAATGAACTATAAATTTGAGGGTGAAGACTACGTATTGAATTTAATTGATACACCAGGACACGTTGATTTTTCTTATGAAGTTTCTCGTTCTATTGCAGCTTGTGAGGGAGCCTTATTAATCGTAGATGCATCGCAGGGAATAGAAGCTCAAACCATATCCAATTTATATCTGGCTTTGGAGCATGATTTAGAAATTATTCCTATTCTAAATAAAATGGATTTGCCTGGTGCAATGCCTGAAGAAGTAAGTGATCAGATTGTTGACTTGATAGGATGCGATTTGGAGGATATCATTCCGGCTTCAGGAAAAACAGGTTTGGGTGTAGATAAAATTTTAGAGGCTGTAATTAATCGTATTCCAGCTCCATCAGGTGATGAAAAAGCACCATTACAAGCAATGATTTTTGACTCGGTATTTAATCCTTTTCGTGGTATAATAGCTTATTACAGAGTTAAAAATGGAGTAATTGCAAAAGGTGATAAGGTAAAGTTTTTCAATACTGGAAAGGAATACAATGCTGATGAG
>CANHJY010000156.1 GCA_947461185.1 Flavobacteriales bacterium | reverse complement strand
CGTGTTTACATCTCTAGATTTGGTAATCGATCCGCTAGCTGAATCTCCCTCGGTAATGAATAGTGTAGTTTGTTCACGGCGCTCATCCTTTAAATCCGTAAGATGAATTCTACAATCTCGCAGTTTTTTATTGTGTAAACTAGATTTTTTAGCGCGTTCTCTGGCAATCTTACGTATTCCTGATAATTCTTTTCGTTCTCTTTCCGATTGTTTGATTTTTCTTTCAATCAATTCAGCTGTATCCGCATTTTTATGAAGGTAATTATCAAGTTGATCTTTGAGAAAATCATTGATAAAAGTTCTCATTGACTTTCCTCCGGGCTCAATTTCTTGAGATCCTAATTTGGTTTTGGTTTGAGATTCAAAAACCGGTTCAATTACTTTTACTGAGATGGCTGCAACAATAGATTGACGAATATCTGAAGCTTCATAATTTTTATTGTAAAAATCACGAATAACTTTAGCTACAGATTCTCTAAAAGCACTTTGGTGAGTCCCGCCTTGTGTTGTATGCTGGCCATTTACGAATGAATAATAGTCCTCACCGTATGTTTTTCCATGCGTAAATGCCACTTCAATATCTTCACCTTCGAGATGAATTATAGGATAAAGCGGATCACCATCCATGTTGTTCTCTAGTAAATCTTTTAATCCGTCTTTTGATTGGTATTTCTCGCCGTTGTAATAAATGGAGAGACCGCGATTCAAATAGCAGTAATTCCACATCATTTTATCGAGATACGCAGTCTTGAAAGCAAACTTTTTGAAAATAGTATCATCAGGGATAAATTCCACATATGTACCATTTTGCTCATCAGTTTTCGAAATTGGGAGCTCTTCTAATAATTCCCCACGTTGAAATGACGCTTGTTTTTTTTCTCCATCACGAACAGCGTAAACCATAAAATGTGATGAAAGTGCATTTACTGCTTTGGTACCCACGCCGTTTAATCCGACAGATTTTTTAAATGCCTTAGAATCGTATTTTCCTCCTGTATTGATTTGCGAAACACAATCGATTACCTTGCCTAAAGGAATTCCCCTCCCATAATCACGAATAACAACTTTCCCGTCTTTCACTTTAATATCGACCCGCTTTCCATTCCCCATAACAAACTCATCGATACAATTATCGACTACTTCTTTTACGAGTATGTAAATCCCATCATCAGCTGCTGCGCCATCACCTAACTTACCAATATACATCCCTGGACGCAAACGAATATGTTCCTTCCAGTCGAGTGAGCGAATATTATCTTCTGTATACTGATTTTCAGCCATTACGCTTTAATTTTCATTAACCATCAAATATAAAAAGAGAATACTGTCAAAAACCGCTAAATGACTAAGACTTTTGAACTATTTTACGTTGAAAAACAGCTTATAATTCAATTGTTAATCCATCTTCAGCACAAATCACATTTTCGAATTGGATTTTTGCCTCATTTAGGTGGCCATCAGCACTTTCATACCTTGCACTAAAATGACCTAAAAGGAGTTTATGAACTTTACTTTTTTGGGCTATTATAGCAGCCTCATTTGCTGTAGCGTGAAATGTTTGTTTGGCTCTGTTTTTATCTTTTTCAATAAATGTAGCCTCATGATAAAGCAGGTTGGCATTCCTAACAAATTCGACAAGGTTTATATCGAAAGCAGTATCTGAACAATAAGCGTATGAACGCGGCTGCTCTGATGGTAAGGTAAAATCTTCTGGACAAAAGGTTTTACCTTCAAATTCCACAATTTCATTTCTTTTCAATAGCGGAAAATGTTCTCTCAATAAACCAGCTTCTAGGGCTTTTTCTGCTAGAAGTGTTCTTTCTCTTTCTTTTTCTTGAATACGAAAACCCCAAGTTGGGACGCGATGCTTGAGTGGAAAAGCATAAACTTTCAACAATTTATCTTCAAATACTGGTAATGTCGGTACCGAATTTTCTAATGATACAAATTCAACATTAAATTCTAATTTCGCATTACCCACTTCAAATTGTTGGATTATAATATTCTTGAGTGCCTCGGGAGCATAAATTGTTACACCTTGTGTTCGTCCTAGTAGATGCATAGTGCTTAAAAGTCCAACCAACCCAAAATAATGATCGCCATGAAGATGCGAAATTAAAATGTGACTTATTTTTTGAAGTTTAAGCCCATATTTTCGAATTTGCAGTTGTGTACCTTCACCACAATCAATTAAAAAGTAACGATCGTTACAAACTACATAATGGGCAGTTGGATTTCTTTTAGAAGTTGGAATTGCAGCTCCACTTCCCAAAACAGTTACATTAAAATTCACAATTTCAATGCATGTCGAGCGGCATCGACATCAGACGCAATTAACAGCACTTTATCGAGTTGTGCAATTTGTACCATTTTAAGGACATTATCACTCAGTCCACACAAGGCAAAATTACCATTAGAATCTTTACACAACCTATTAGCTGTAAGTATTGCACTCAAACCAGAAGAGTCGCAGTATTTTGTGCCAGTCATGTCCATCACTATGGAATTCACTCCGTTTTTATTCAGAATTACCAATTCAGCCTTGAGTTCGGGAGCGTTTGTAGCATCAAGTTTATCGACTTTGGTAGCGACTACAGCTTCGTTCTTATCTTGAGTTGTTGCGAAATTCATAGTTTGATGTTTTACCAAATGTACTATTTTTTTTAAAAAACTTAACTACAAATTAAGTCAGCAGATCCGACTATTAAAAAAAACCTTATTTACGATTAATTTTAGCAGCCAGCAGATAAATAACGGCCATTCTCACTGCCACACCGTTTTCAACTTGTTGTAGTATAATTGATTGTTCAGAGTCAGCAACATCACTTGTAATTTCAACTCCACGATTAATTGGGCCTGGGTGCATGATGATTATTTTCTTGGATAGTGAGTCTAAAATTTCCTTGTTAAGTCCGAATTGCATTGCGTATTCTCTTAGTGAAGGAAAATATTTCGTTTCTTGACGTTCTAATTGAATTCGTAACATGTTCGCCACATCACACCACTCTAATGCTTCTCGTAAGTTATGACTTACCTTTACTCCTAATGTTGAAATGAATTTTGGAATTAATGTTGTTGGACCACAAACCATTACTTCTGCTCCCAGTTTTTGTAAACAATAAATATTAGATAGGGCAACTCTTGAATGTAATATATCCCCGACGATAGCAACTTTTTTACCTTCCAATGTTCCCAATTGTTCTCGAATTGAATATGCATCAAGAAGCGCTTGTGTTGGATGTTCATGTGTTCCGTCACCTGCATTGACTATTTTAGCATCAACACGTTTGGCTAAAAACTCAGCTGCTCCAGGATTTGGATGTCGCATTACAACCATATCTACTTTCATAGACAGAATATTATTAACGGTATCCACGAGGGTTTCCCCTTTTTTGACAGAACTACTCGATGCACTGAAATTGACTACATCAGCCGATAATCTTTTCTCCGCTAACTCAAAAGAGAGTCTTGTCCTGGTTGAATTTTCAAAAAAAATATTGGCAATAGTAATATCCCGCAGCGAAGGAACTTTTTTAATAGGGCGATTGATTACTTCTTTGAAACTATCAGCTGTCTTGAAAATCAATTCAATATCTTCTTTAGTGACATTTTTAATTCCTGTAAGATGATCAACACTAAGACCGTTCATATTAATCTGGGCTAAATAAAACAACTTTATCCTCACCTTCAACATCATGCCATTCAACGGAAACCCTCTCTGTACTTAAAGTGTCTACAGACAGCCCTATGTAGTCAGCCTGAATGGGTAGATCTCGTCTAAATCGTCTATCTATTAGTGTGAGTAATTCAACTTTTTTGGGTCTTCCGAATGCTAGCAAGGCATCTAAACCTGATCTGATGGTTCGACCTGTAAACAAAACGTCGTCAACAAGTACAACATTTTTGTCTTCGATTACGAAGTCAATATTAGTAACGCTTGGAATTACAGGTTTCTCACGTCGTCTAAAATCATCTCGATAAAATGTAATGTCTAGATTTCCACAAACAATTTCTTTATTTAGAATTTCTTCTAATTGTGATTTTAGCCTTTGAACCAAATGAACACCTCTCGGTTGAAGACCGATAAGAACTGTATTAGCAAAATCGTTGTGAGATTCAATTAATTGGTAGCAAAGTCGATTTAGCGTTAATTCAAAGTGGCGCTTATTGAGAATCACTTGCTTTTCCATTGTCACAAAGATAAGCGGTTTTGATTAAAAATGTATGAAATTGTGTTGAGAAGTTATAAACCAAAATTTCAAATTAATTACCCCCTTTTTTCTTGACTTGGTATCCATCTTTCGAAAGTAGGTCAAAAACTTTGTCTTTAAAGTTCCCTTGAATAATTATCTCATTGTCTTTTACAGTGCCTCCTACTCCACATTTTGTTTTGATTTTCTTACCAAGTTCTTTTAAATCATCTTCTGCTCCAACGAAGCCTTCAATTAAGGTCACTTCTTTTCCACCTCGTTGTTTTCTGTCTACTGAAACATATAATTTTTGTTGATTTGGCGGAAGTGTATCCTGCTCATTTTCTTCATCAAATTGGTAACTAAAATCAGGATTTGTTGAATAAACGATATTGATTTTTTCTTTTTTCTTTGCCATCAGTATTTCTCTATTAAAGCAGTGCGAATATCATCAGTCATGATTCCAAAAGGATATTTTTTCAATGCCGATCGAATTCCTTTTGGCGACCGAACTTCAAAAATAACAACTTTTTTGTCTAAAGATTCTAGATATTTGATATCGTCTGCATCCACAAATTTATTGTTTACCACAGCACCTGAAACTTCAGGATATTGTTGAATTATATTCTTAAAATCTATAATATCAGATACAGTTGTCATCACTTGAAATCCGGCATCCAATAAAGGCTGTACCCAAAGATTTGTAGAGACAACACAATATAAATTAATGCCAGACAAATGATCGAATTCAAGCGCTTGTAATCTTTGAATAACCTTGTTTACATCAACCACTTGATTTTCACAAAAATTATAATGCCTTAAGTCTAAATAAAGATGTTTGTTTTTAAGCATATTTAGATTAACATCACCTAATTTCACTAATTTTTCCTTTGTAACT
>CANHJY010000155.1 GCA_947461185.1 Flavobacteriales bacterium | reverse complement strand
GTTATCCATGTTATATGACAATTTTCATATTCGCTTTTAAGTTTTCTTAGCAGGGGAGTGGTCCTTATCACATCTCCAATAGCACCCAGTTTTATAATTAGAATGCGTTTGGATATAGGGATGTATGCAGAACAATTCCCACATTCATAGCCGCTCTCTTTGTTTGGCTTACATGGAAGATCGCCTTTGAAAAATTTGCAATCTGTATGTACTATTTTGGAGTTAAAATTTTCCATGTAATTGTCCAGGTGAAATTCAGCCGTCAAAAATACAATTATTTCTCAATTTTTGATTGACCTTTAATCCTCTTAAAAAGCCTAAAGGGATTCAAAAAGCTGAGATTGAAATTTTTTAAAACGGGTCGATCATTTGCAGCAGCATGGGTAAGATATATTGCCACAGGTGTTAAAGCTAATCCAGCAAACCACATTCCCCAAAAAGGACTAACTACTTCAGCGTTTGCAAGTGTTTCTCCAACACTAATTAAAACAAAATAAATCATAAACAAAAGCGCTGCAATAACAACAGGTGCTCCAAAACCGCCTCTGCGAACAATGGCTCCCAGCGGTGCACCAATGAAAAATAAAATGATTATCGCATAGCACAAAGCAAATTTTCTATGAAATTCAATCCAGTATCCATTAATATCTCTTTCAAATCCTTTTAAAAAATCAATTTGTCCATTAATATTTTGATTTTTCCTGCGAATTTTTGATTGAGCAGTTTGAATGGCTTTGGTTAAGTCCATCTTGTCGATTTTCGCTAATTCATAGATTGTATCCTTTTTCGTATTATCAATATTATCAGTATGCTGATTTTCTTGTTTAATTTGAAAACTATTGAAGTAGATGAAATCTCTATTTTGAGCAGTAATAAATTTTTGATTGATATTGTTTCCATTTAATTGAACTGAATCAATAGCATCATAAATTTGAAAAACGTTTAGCATTTCATGTTTATCTGCAAATAGATCATCCTCTGATCGTTGAAGTTTAAAGCCACTTAAATTTATCTTATACGTAGCTTTTTCAAAATCAGATCTTCTGCTTGGTCTGTTGTTTTTAGCTGATCGGTGAAGTTCATTATTAATGTTAAAACTAGGAGGCATAGGCGAAAGTTCCTCAATCACATAACCTTCATTTAATTCAAAATATAAGTACCTGCCATTTTCTGATTTATATATTTTTCCACTTTCAGCACGTACAGATTTAATTTCTCTCGGATTGGAATGATCATGAATCAAAATACCTTCGAAGCTATTGTTAGATTCTTTATCTACCTTTATGGCGTACCCTTCAAGTTCCTTACTATAAACACCTGGTGTTAATATTGCCGAAATTTTAGTGTTTTGAATATCATAAATGAGTGAATGCCATTTTAAATTGGCGACCGGAATAACAAAATTGGCAAAGTAAAAGGTGAAAATCGAAATCCCAATTACAATATAAGTTAAGGGGCGCATAATTCTGTAAAGCGATAATCCACTTGATTTTAAAGCCGTTAATTCATTGTTTTCAGCTAAATTTCCAAATGTCATTATGGAAGAAAGGAGGATTGCTAATGGCAACGCCAACGGAATTAAACTAGCAGAAACATAGAAAAGCAGTTCAAGAATGATGGTGATTTCAAGCCCTTTACCTATTAAATCGTCAATATATTTCCATAAGAACTGCATAATTAGCATGAACATGGAAATAACCAGGGTTATAAAAAAGGGACCGATAAAAGCTCGGACACTGAATACGTGTAAACGTTTCAAAATTTGAACTTGATTTAATAAAGCAAATTTAATGAATTGAGCTTAGAATGAGAATATTTTATGCTCCAAGTACTCTTTTTAAATCGTTTATTTGCTGCTCCCAAAGCATTTGTGCCTCCTCAATTTCGTCATTATAAGCAAAATCCGTAACGTGCATTACGACACTCTTCGTTAAAGGATCAATTTCTAACCCCATTTCGAAATAACAACTATTTCCTTCCTCTTCATCATTAATCCACTGAAATTTGGTTTTCCCATTAGATTTTCCCGAAATAAGACGTGCCTTTTCTTGGCTGCCATCCCAATAGAAAGTATAAATATCATCTTTGATGTTGACATCATTTGCAAACCACTCACTCAACCCACTAGGAGTGCTAATCATATTTTCCAAAATCTTGGGAGACGTTTTTAAAAGATAGGCCAATTCGAATTTTACCTTTTCAGTCATAGTAGTAGTCAATTTTAATTAACTTCGTAGCAATTAATCGCAATATACATATTTCTTTTAAATGGCACTCATTCATAGCCTCGAAAAAAATGGAAATTTCCTTTTCAAGTATAGAGGACAAATTCCTGTTTTACTTTTCATAAGTAGTATTCCTGTAGTTCTTTCCACCAATTACAGTTTTTTAATCGGTAAGCCAAATCTTGAATTGGTGCTATTAATCAGCTGTATTTCAGTGTCCATGTTGGGGCAAATTGTAAGAGCTATAGCAATCGGAACAAGTAATAAGCATACAAGTGGCAGAAACACAAAAGAACAAGTCGCAGAGGCATTAAATACTCAAGGGATTTATTCTACCGTTCGACATCCATTGTATTTGGGTAATTATTTTATGTGGCTTGGTATTGTTCTTTTTACTTTTTCTATTTGGTTTGTTATCGCTTTTTCTCTTTTTTTCTGGCTCTATTACGAAAGAATAATGTTTGCTGAAGAGCGATTTTTAGAAAGGAAATTCGGAGAGAATTATTTAAATTGGTCTTTGAAAGTTCCGGCTTTTATGCCATCTTTCAAGAATTACCAAAAAACAAATATTCCCTTTTCCTTAAAAACAATCCTGCGTCGCGAATATTCAGGAGTTACAGCAACGATAATAGGTTTTCTATATGTTGATATTGTTCGAAATTGGAACATTTACGAGAAATTTCATTTTGATAATATGCATCTTTTTATATTAATTTTAGCGCTGCTAATATCCTTAATATTAAGATCTTTGAAGCATTATACTAAAGTTTTACATGAGGAAGATCGATCATAATTGTAAAATTAGAATTAAGTTGTTTGTTCTTCTAAAATGAAATAATCTTTATATTTGCATCCGTTCTATTTTAAGTTTAGAATTTTTTAAGTGATATTCACTTTACATTATTCGTAAATATGATAGATAGAAAGTTCTTTAAGGATTGAATTTAGCGAGATATCTCATCCGCCGTGGCAGAGGTTAGAGCGCACCAAGGACAATAAAGATTGTCCTTTATAATAGATAAATGGCGAGGTAGCTCAGTTGGTTAGAGCGCAGGATTCATAACCCTGAGGTCGAGAGTTCAAATCTCTCTCTCGCTACTAGAGGAAGCACCGCAAGGTGCTTTTTTTATTATTTGGGATTTAGAATTAAACAATTTAAAATGAATTGTTATAGCCTCTCTTTTATTAAAAGTTGATCAAAAATGAAAATCAGAGTTCTATTTAGCGTTTAATCTCCTCCGCCACAACCACTGCAACCACTGCTGCATCCTGAGTCGCCACCGCTCCAACCCGAATCGCCGCTACTGCACCCGCTATCACTGCTACAACTACTGTCAAAAACACTAGATAAATCTTCAAATAGTAATGTAGGATCCCCAGTGAATGAATTGATAAAAAATGAAGCGTCACTTATTCGATATTGTTCTAATAGCTCATTGTCAAATTGTTTGAAAATATCATAATTGACATCTTTCAGAATAAAAATATTACCCTTTAGTAAATTAATTTTTTCAAGACTAGACAATTGATTTTCTGCTATTATTGCAGGTAGTTCTTTATTTAACGAATCCACTTCTTTCTTAATTTTCGCCCTCATCTTTTCACCGTTTTCCGTTATTGAATATCCACCAAAAATTTGTTGTAATAAATTACGGTGATAACAACCTTTTAAGTTAGGGCTTTGTGTGAGTAACTTATGCAGTTTTTTTTCAGAAATTGATTTTTTATAACCAATTTTAACCATATTCGAAAACAAGACTTGAATACTGTTATTCACTTTGAAGGTTGAAAGGAAAATCATTTCATGCTCTAAAGCTTGGTAACTCCAAAAATTATCTGAAATGGCAACGTAGGTAATAGGATTATTATTATCCTCATCGCTATATTCGATATTTGATTCATATGTTCGCAATACATTCTTTAACAAAAGATCAATCAAGGTAAGTTTTAGTAATTCTTTTTGTGAAGCATCTTCGTCCTTCAGTAAAAAATAGGATTCAGCTGGGGTAAGATTATTTAAAAATTCCATGAGAGTAGTTTAGGTTTTTTAATGATCCAATTTTTTTTTGTATTCACCCTAAGAAAATGAACGTCTGAAAATCTTTTTTCGTTACTAGGCCATATTTCTTCAGGACATTTAATATTAAATATTAATTCGTAAAATATTTTCGTTTTCGCATACCAATCTTCAAATTTATCCTTCTCTGACTTTCCTCCTTTGGTAGGACCATGGTGGATTTGTTTATTCAAAGTTTCTTGACAAAATTTTATCCAATATGACCTTGTATATAATAAATGTAAATGCCAAGCTTGATCAACCTGATCAGATGGTGTTAGCGGGTGCTCGGCAATACAAACTAAAAATATAAACTTTTTATACTCTTCAATTACATAAAGTGTGTATTCCAATGACCATCCATTTTCTTGTGCTAATCTACTTGAAAAAGTATAGTTATCATTATTGTCGTCCAGTTCAAACTGACGAATACGCTCCCAAAGTAGCAATTGCTCTTCGTTTAGACGTTCAGAATTAATATTCAAAATTGTAGAATTGTAATTTGAAACTAATTTAGAAATTGGATTTATATTTTCCTTTCACTTAGCGAATAATTATATACTACAGACGCTAATTAAATCGAAAAAACTTTCTTATGTTAAGGTTGAAATTGAGTTCAAAAAGCCTTTTTTTCCAATTCTTTGTTTACAAATTCCATTAAGCTACTAATATACGTTTCACTGAAATCGAATGAAACCCCAGCGGTTTTATAAATATTAGGTATAGATTGGGTGTATCCTAATTTCAATGCATTTTTGTAAGAATTTAATGCATTTTCTTCATTATCAATACTATTTTTCCAGAGTGAAAGTGCTCCCAATTGAGCAATTCCATATTCGATGTAGTAAAAAGGAACCTCAAAAAGGTGCATTTGCTTTTGCCAAGAAT
>CANHJY010000154.1 GCA_947461185.1 Flavobacteriales bacterium | reverse complement strand
CAGCTTTTTATGCTGAAATGATTTCAGTTAAAGAACATCTGAGTTTAGTTTTTCATAAGTTTATTGAGAGCAAGCGAATTAAAATCTTTTTTCAAAACGAAGAAATTCAACCATACAATCCGTTTTTACTCAATTTTAATCCTAAACCCGAAATGGGTTTACCCGAGAAGTTTGGGAATGTCGAAATTACCTACTTCATTTTGCCTCACATGTCTGAAATCGGTAAAAATGATTATGAAAAATCTGGTGGTTCGTTAGGGTGGTTTCAATCCCAAGGCTTTTACATTTATCGTGGAGATAGATTATTGGTCGCTGGGGATTGGCTTGGAATTGAAAAAAAGCGAGATTATTCAAAATTGGCAAGAATTGCTGTAAGTTTTACCAACGCAAATGATTTTAATTGGCAATTGGATATAAAAAAATCAATGGCAACACCGCCTATAGAAATCAGGAGAGAACTTGCACGAATTGCAAAAATAGCAATTATGAAATCGGCAAAAATTTATAATTGGCGAGGGCAAAAAACAATTTCTGAAATCGAAAACTCAACACACAAAAGTTTATGGACCGATGAAAAAACAAGAGAAGGAATTAAGAAATACAAAATCAATAGAAAACATCCAATCATAAAATTATTATTGGAAGAAAACAGCAAATTAGCGGTAAAAGCTCTGAAATTACTTGAAGACAATGTTCCAATTGAGTTGATTTTATCAAACCAAAACGAAGACCCAGCATTTCACGAATTAGAAAAACAATCAGATAAGCCAAGTGATGAGCTAATCAATTTGGCTGTAGAATTGTGCAAAATAAATGTATCACAAGGAGTACCGAATGAATTAGCAAGGCAACAAATTATGAGTGCAGTGCCATTCAGTTTATATCCTCTAATTAATGAGTATCTAAAATGAACAATGTAAATCAAACAGCAAAATTAATTTGCCACGCTTATCTTAATTTGATAACACGAGACAAAATCGATGATGAAGCCATTTTGAAGGTCATTGATGATAAAGTCATGTCTTCACCTGAATTTTCAAATGTTGATAAACAAACATTATTTGAAAATCTTATCGCTGATTTTAGTATTGGAAAAGGTACAATAACTGAACTATATGATGAGAATGTAACACCTTGGCTGAATAACGAAAAAGTAAAAATTAATTTTGAATTGTGGAATAGATATAAATTATTTATGCAGGAAAATGATTCTTCATTTCCTGTTAGTGATTTGGACGACTTTACTGATAAAATTCTTGATAAATGTGTTAATCCAAAAGTCCCTAATTCGTGGGATAGGCGCGGAATGGTTGTAGGACATGTCCAGTCTGGTAAAACTTCTAACTATGTTGGACTCGTCAATAAAGCAACTGATGCAGGTTATAAAGTAATTATAGTAATTGCAGGAACCATCAGTTCGCTTCGCAGACAAACACAAGAAAGAATTGATTCGGGTTACATAGGAAGAAACAGCTCCGCTTTTATCAGAGAAAATCAAAACAGAATTGTTGGAGTTGGGAAATTTAATGCCGAGAAAGATATTTACTCACTCACATCTGCATTTTACAAAAATAATGATGAAGGAGATTTTAATCAATCTGTTGCTAACCGAATAATTAATTTTCCGATAGGAAAAAATCCTGTTGTTTTAGTTATCAAGAAAAATAAAAGTATTCTTGAAAATTTGATTGATTGGTTTTCTAATAACGTAAATACAAAAATCGTTGATGGAACACCAAAATTGTTTGATGTTCCAGCATTGATAATAGATGATGAAGCGGATGCTGCTTCAGTCAATGCTTCTAGGGATATAAACGACATAAAAACTATCAACCGATTAATAAGAACTTTACTAAATGTTTTCAATCAAAATACTTTTATTGGTTACACCGCAACGCCTTACGCTAACTTGTTTATTTCACAAGAATTTAATGAACACCTTACAACACCGGTAAAAGGCAAACAATACAAAATTGGCGAAGATTTATTTCCTCGAGATTTTATAATCAACATAAAGGCTCCGACAAATTATATTGGCGCAGCAAAAATATTCGGTTATGATAATCCTAATTCGGAACTCACAAAAGAACCGTTAGATATTTTCAGAGGAATTGATGATTATGACCCGCCATTTTTTCGAACCATAAATAGTGAAAATAAAGGCATTTTACCAGATTTTCTTCCGCAAAGTTTAGAGCGGGCGATAAAGTCTTTCATTCTCACTTGTGCCATTCGAAGAGTTAGAGGACACGAAAATAAACACAATTCAATGTTGGTTCACGTTGCATTGCTTGTTCGTTGGATTGACAGAGTTGCATTTTTAGTAAATAAAAAAACAAAAGAATATAAAGATGCAATTCAAAGCGATGATGATACAATATTGAACGATTTGAAGAAATTATTCGAATCAGATTATTTGCCAACAACAAAAAACGTTCTGGAAAACTTGGATTATACTGACATCAGAATAAAGAAACATACTTGGGATGAGGTCAAAAAAGAGTTAAAAAATGCAGTAATGAAAATTGATGTACGTTCTGTTCACGGGACACGTTCAACTACAAATTTAGAATATCACAATATTGAAGAAATTGATTATGAAATAAACAAAGAAAATGGTTTAACTGTCATTGCAGTGGGAGGTAGTCGTTTGTCAAGAGGAATCACATTAGAAGGTTTGTCGATTTCTTATTACTTAAGAACAACTAGGATGTATGATTCTCTTATGCAGATGGGACGATGGTTTGGTTATCGACCAGGCTATGTTGATTTATGCAGATTGTATACCACAAGTCAAATTTTTGAGTGGTTTAATCATATTACGATGGCAACAGAAGAAATGCGAAATGACTTTGATGAAATGACAGCAACACGTCAACGTCCAAAAGACTTTCGTTTGAAAGTGCGTAATCATCAAGGTTTACTGACAATAACAAGTTTGAATAAATTACATTTTTCGGAAGATATTAAAATTTCATTTTCAGGGGAAAATCCTCAAACTTATTGCTTGTTAAGAACAAAAACTGCAATAGAAAACAATTTCAATGCATTAAAAAAACTAATCGAAAAAAATGGATTGCCTACAAAAGAAAACAGAACAGAAACAAGTAAAGGAAAAATAAGATATCTATTTTATCCGAATTCAAATATTGATTCAATTTGCAGTTTTATCGAGACATTTAAAATTGAACAACCAAGCATTAACAATTTTACATTAGGTGAATACATTAAAACTCAAGCCAAAAACAACACAATTAAAGAATGGAGTATTTGTATTGTTTCTAATACTGATGAGAAAGTCTTTATAAATCGTTACGAAAATAATCCCGATGATTCAAGAAGTCCTAAAGACGATGTAATAACTTATGATTTGGAACATAATGGCGAGAAAATTACACTTGGTTGTAGTGTTCGTAATCAGCCTAAAAACAGAAGTGGAAGTGAATATTATCTTATTGCAAAAAATCAGATTGATGATTTAAAAGACCGCCAAGTTGATTTGACAGTAAAAACTCATACAACAAATAGTGAAATTAAAAAGCAAAGAGCTTACGAGAAAAAAGGATTATTGTTGATTTACGCATTAGACGAAAGAGGAACAACAAATGTAAATAATGGTATTCCGATTATTGGATATAGCATACATTTTCCAAGAATAGAAGACGAAATTAAAGTTTCGTATACTGCTGCGATTAGTAAAGATTTTGATGATGAAGTAATGTTTGATGATGATAACCAAGAAAACGAAAACCTATGATTAACATTAAATCAATTTGGGAAAATCAAAAACCTTCAGGTGATATAATCATCAAAACTAAACTTGATGAAATTGAGCATTTGAATTGTTTTGCAGCTACAAATCACTTTACAGGGCTGCATTTATTCATTTTATCTGTTTCAAAGAATGTTGTAATTCCAGATTTAAAAAATTACCGGTTCAAGGGAGTTGAGATTTTTACAATTGAAGTTCAAAATAATATTGAACTGAATATTTATCTTTTGGATAACGACTTGAAAGATATTTTTTCATTGTTTATTGAAAACATCCTTGAAGATATTAAACAAAGTGTTACCGAAAGTGAAGCAATTACATTAACGCTGAATGTTGTTTCTAAATGGAAAAAGCTTTTTGATAAAATCAATTTTAATGGATTAACACCTGAACGACAAAAAGGTTTGATAGGTGAATTGTTGTTTCTAAATTATCTTTTGAATAACGAAAAAACTTCTGTAAATGCTGTAAATGCATGGACAAGTACTGAAAAAGATTTCCAAGCTAAAGATTTTACATTGGGCTCTGTTGGAATTGAAATAAAATTTACTTCAGCAAAACAACCAAGAATTAATGTTTCTAACGAAAGGCAATTAGATACTGAGAATTTCAAAGAATTGTTTTTAATATTATATTCAACTGAGGCTGTAAAAGATAACGGTATTTCCCTGAACTCAATCGTAGAACAAATCCGAAAAAATATTTTATCTGAAGAAAAGCTCCATTTATTCAATGGTAAATTACAGCTAAATGGTTATTTTGATGATGACAAAGAACAATATGGCAAAATGTACTCACTTAAAAAAACATTTTCTTTTTCTGTAACTACTGAATTCCCAAAAATAGTAAAAAATGATTTGCCACTAGGCATTTATGACACTTCATATTCAATTGAGATTTCTGCTGTCGAAAATTTTATTATTGAATTCGAAAAAATAATTGCAAATATTTAGTCAATGGAAAGAGCATTAGAAAGCTATATTGAAGAACTAAAATCTGATGTCGCTTCGAGAGTTTATTCGGACGGCGAAGGAGCTAGTTTTGAGGACAAGTTTACAGAGTATTGTACTGAAGTCTTAGAATCAATAGGAAAATCTGAAGGAGCAAGAGTATTATCGTATGCTCATCCAAACGGCCAAGGAGGAGTTGATTGGAAAATTAACGGATATTGTTTAAAAGATTTTGTAAAAGACGAAAACAAAAAAGAATACTACGAAACACTCGATTTATTTATAACATTCTACAAAAATGAATACGATTATAATATCACAAAAGACGACTATACAAAATCACTTAATCAGATTAAGCGATTCATTAATTCTGCCCTAAAACTACACATAGATTATATTGACAAAGCACATACCGAATTGTATCATTTAATTGGAACTATTGGTAAACAAGGAAAAGATTTT
>CANHJY010000153.1 GCA_947461185.1 Flavobacteriales bacterium | reverse complement strand
TTATTTTTGACAAAAACATATTAGATAAATTACCTAGCAACGATCAAAGAGTCTTGTTCATTTTTAAGTATGTCAAAAAACTCAAAGAAGCATATCAAAATCTAGGTTCCGATTTATGGGTTTTTTACGGTAATCCGCTGGAAATTATACCACAGATTGCCAAAGAAAATGGATTTGAAGCGGTATTCACCAACCGTGATTATGAACCGTACGCCTCAGAGCGTGACAAGGCTATTTATGAAAAACTTAAGGAACTGAATATTGAATTCCTCGGAACTAAAGACCATGTGATTTTTGAAAAAAATGAGGTTACAAAGGATGATGAAAAGCCTTACACCGTCTTCACACCTTACTCCAGAAAATGGAAAGCCAAATTGAATGCTAGTCATATGGAATCTTATCCTGTTGAAAAGTACTTGCAAAATTTAATCCCAAATAACGAGAAACAGTTAATGATATCTTTGGCGGAAATGGGGTTTGAATCGCAACAGCTTTTTCCATTTCCAGAAGAAAATGTAGCACATGAAATAATTCAAAAATATTCTGAACAGCGCAATTTTCCTTCGATACCTGGAACATCAAAACTTAGTGTTCACTTGAGATTTGGAACAATTAGTATTCGAAATCTTGCAAGAATTGCGTCTCAAACCAATGAAACATTTTTGAACGAGTTGATTTGGAGAGATTTTTACCAAATGGTTATTTTCCATTTTCCTTACACCACAAAAAGTGCTTTCAAACCTGTTTACGACCAAATAGAATGGGAACGAAATGAGCTTCATTTCCAATCTTGGTGCGAGGGAAAAACAGGATATCCTCTTGTTGATGCAGGCATGCGGGAATTAAATGAAACAGGTTTCATGCACAATCGCGTGAGAATGGTTGTTGCCAGCTTTCTCACTAAACATCTGCTTCTGGATTGGCGCTTAGGCGAAGCCTATTTTGCAGAAAAACTAATGGACTTTGAATTGGCAAGCAATATCGGAGGATGGCAATGGGCAGCAGGTTGCGGTTGTGATGCAGCACCTTATTTTCGCGTATTTAATCCGCAAAGTCAACAAGAAAAATTTGATAAAGAATTCAAATACATCAAAAAATGGGTTCCTGAATATGGATCCCATTCATATCCCAAACCCATCGTTGAACATAAATTCGCACGAGACAGGGTTTTAAATAGATATAAATCAGCTTTAAATCAATAAAAAATGTCATTACAAAAAGGCGATAAATGCCCCATTTTTCAATTAAAGAATCAATTCGACCAAATAGTCGATATTACCGATTATTTAGGCAAAAAGAATATTGTCATCTTCTTTTACCCCAAAGATGAAACACCGGGATGTACCAAAGAAGCTTGTGCATTCAGAGATGATTTTGAAGAATTTCTCCAATACGATTGCGCGCTTTTCGGTATTTCCTCTGACAGCGTTCAAAAACACTTGAGTTTTTCCCAAAATCACAATTTACCCTACAGCTTGTTGGCTGATGAAAACAAAACAGTTCGTAAACTTTTTGGTGTACCGGGAAATCTTTTTGGATTGATTCCAGGAAGGGTAACCTATATCATCAACAAAAATGGTATTATAGAAGAAGTATTCAATTCTCAAACCAACCCAATCGGACACATCAACAGCGCATTACAAACGCTTAAAGGAATATAATAATACATCACCTATTAATTCCAGCATTTCGCTTATTTCTTTTGGATGCTTATTTCTCTTACTAGAAATTTAAGCAAACAAATTCTTCAAAAATGAATGGATATCATGAAAATCTCGGAGGTTTCACCCTTGAAAACACGGACTATAGACACGTTTTATATACCGCAAAGCAAATGCAATTAGTAGTGATGCATTTAAAACCAAACGAATCAATTGAACAAGAGTCCCACGATGACACAGATCAGTTCTTTTATGTAGTTCATGGTTTTGGATTAGCAATTATCAACGGAAAAGAAAATCCTATCGAATCTGGAGACTGCCTTATCATTCCGCAAAATACCTTTCATGAAATCATTAACATTAGTAATAATCTAGAATTGAAGCTTTTCACCATTTACAGCCCACCGCAACACAGAGACGGATTGATACGAAAAACTAAAAAAGAAGCCGAGCGTTTTGAAATGTCTTATGATAATAAAACAACAGAGTAACTAGTCTACATTAAATAATTCTTCCACCACCTTGAAACGGTATTCGAAAATTTCTTCTAGTTTCTTCTGAACGATAATCGGGTGTGCTATCTTGCCCAAAACACCCATTGGTAGCTCATAAGAAACAATGTCAATCATGTCAACGCCATCATTAACAACTTGAAAATGGTGCTCATGATGCCAAATTTTATAAGGTCCTTTGCGCTGCTCATCAACAAAATAAGTCAAATCCTTAACATGTGTTATTTCCGTGATCCATTTCATTGGAATACCTAATAGGGGTCGAACTTTATATTCAATCATTAAACCTTCGTACATTTTCTCAGGAACATCAGTCAAAACATCGAAACCCATGTAAGAAGGTGTTATTTTACTCAAATTAGCAGGTGAAGAGAAGAACGACCAGCAAGTCTCTATATCGGTTTTTACGAATTGTTTTCTTCTTAATTGATACATAGGTCTTTTATTAACAAAACAATAGATTTTTACTTTTGTTGTAAAAAGATAAAATTCCGAAAATGACATCAGTAAATTACGCCGAACACATAGATCAAGAACTTGGCTCAATACGTCATAATGTTATCAACCACAAGCTATATAAAGAGTTAAAAACTATTGATGACCTGCAAGCATTCATGAAACATCACGTTTTTGCAGTATGGGATTTTATGTCCCTTGTCAAATCGCTTCAAAACCATCTTACTTGCACACATACACCATGGCTACCAAAAGGAAATCCTGAACTTCGGCACTTTATTAATGAAATCGTTCTTGGTGAAGAATCAGACATCGACGAGAATGGTGATTATTACAGTCATTTTGAAATGTATCTCAAAGCAATGAAAAATTGTGGCGCTGCAACTTCAACAATTGACATGCTTATTACTGAAATAAAGAATGGTTCCGATTTAACTATTGCATTGCAAAACAAAAACTTAGATCCTCGCATTAGTAAATTTGTTACCGATACATTTAATGTTGTTCAGTCCAATAAACCGCATGTAATAGCAGCAGTTTTTGCTTATGGTCGAGAAGAATTAATTCCTGATATGTTTTCGGCAATTATTAACGATATGTACGAACTCAACCCAGAAAAAGTAAGGTCCTTCAAGTACTATCTGGAAAGGCATATTGAAATAGATGGAGACCAACATGGAGCGCTATCACGGAAATTATTGAATTCCCTTTGCCAAGATGATCCAATCAAATGGAAAGAAGCTGAAATGGCAATTAAAACTGCATTAGAAAATCGAATCGGAATGTGGGATACCATTCATGATGACATACTTAATTCTCGAAATGCATGACGAAAACTGAGGCAAACAATCAATTCAGTCAATACTTATCGAATCATGTTTCCATAGACCAGAAACAACTGCAAGCAATTTGCGACTTGTATGAATTGAAAAAATATTCTAAAAAAGATCTTTTTTTTCAACAAGGTTCTATTGCAGACAAAGAAGGATTTGTACTTTCTGGATCCTGGAGAATTTTTCATCGTGATATTAAAGGTTCAGAACATGTACTTTATTTTGCATTTGCTAATTGGTGGATTGGCGATATGGCCTCCTTTGCCAATAAAACGGAAGCTTTTTTTAGCGCAGAAGCGCTCGAACAAACCTGGATTTTAACAATCGATAACCATAAAAAAGATAAATTACTGCAAGGTCATCCTGAAATGGAAAGACTTTTCCGCATCATTATTGAAAAGCATTTGGTCGTTTTACAAAAAAGATTTCTACTTACTGTAAGCACCCCAGTATCAGAAAGATATCTTGAATTGATAACTAGAGCCCCTGGTATCGAACAATTGGTGCCACAACATCAAATCGCATCTTATCTAGGAATATTACCAGAATCTTTAAGCAGAATGAAAAAAAATATGATGAAAGAATCCACGAAATAATTGGGAAAGAAAGTCTTAACCTACATCAATGTTTTTCTTAAAAGGTCGCCCTTAATTTGCATCACAAACATTAAATATTTTAATTATGAAAACAAATTGGAAAATCGACACACTTCACAGTCAAATCGGATTCAAAGTAAAACACATGATGATTACCAACGTTACAGGCACTTTCGATCAATTCGATGCTTCTATTGAAGTTGAAGACGATGACTTCACAACCGCTCAATTTTCATTCAACGCCAACGTTGACTCTATCAATACAGGTGTCGCCGATAGAGATGCACATTTGAAATCTGAAGATTTCTTCAATGCAGCTTCACATCCGAATCTATCTTTTAAAAGTACTGGAGTTAAAAAAATATCTGAAAACGATTACGAAATCCATGGAGATATCACACTTCGTGAAGTAACAAAATCAATCGTTCTTAAAGCTGACTTTGGCGGTGTGGTTATTGACCCTTATGGCCAAACAAAAACAGGGTTCTCAATTGAAGGTAAAATCAAAAGAAGTGAGTTTGGTTTAACATGGAGTGCTATTACCGAAGCAGGTAGTATTGTTGTTAGCGATGAGGTAAAATTACATTGTGAAATACAATTTGTAAAACAAAATTAATCTTTCGTTGTTATCTAAATTACAGTAGTAATATAGTAGTAGTGGTTAGGTTTGAAAAGAAGTCGTCTTCCTGGTCGACTTCTTTTTTTTTGCATCAAACCACATAATCTTTTTTGCGAACCAAAATATATTTGTCTTCAGCTAATTTGGTATAACCCTGATCGTAACAGAAATAATAGTTGGTACCTTTTTGTGTCTTGTAAACATTCGTAAAATAATGGAAGTTAAATCCTTGTTCAGATAAATGGAATACTGAAACCGATGTTTTACCATTTTGATGAAAAAATTCTAAAATTTTCCTGTTTTTCCTCAATATTCGATTGATTTTACGCATTTCATTGGTAGCATCTTCGTTCAGACGATTATTGTAAACGTTTCTGCAATAATCTGAACAAAACTTTTGATCTTTTCGACCATTTAAAAGCTGCAAGCATTCTAAACAGTTGCGTTTATTCATAGCGGTAAGGTTGTAAAGTATTCAGTATCAATGTTAACAATATTTAACAGCACAAACAAGCGTTTCGCTGAGT
>CANHJY010000152.1 GCA_947461185.1 Flavobacteriales bacterium | reverse complement strand
GTTAGAAGATTACCCCTTTGAATCAGAAATGAAGATTCTTGAAAACAGGAATGTTATAAGTTCACTTATCAAAGTCGACTTAAATCATACAAATGAATTGGAACGTTTGGAAAAACTGCTTTCAAGTTAGCTTAAAATTATCCTAAAACAAGTTATTCTCTAAACAATGTTTATTTTTGATTATGCATGGACTTGTATTAACATATTCTGATATTTTTAGCCAAGCCCCACCTGACTTAGATGAGGTTATTACAAGGGTTCCCTCCAAAATTGCAATAATGTATCTTTCATTTCTCTGTAGTGAGTTGCACATAGCCCCAACTGATTTAAAGGTACAAGAAAGACTTATAGAGGGAATCATAAAAAGACAGTCAAATTTTGTCCAAGAAAGTATTAGGTTCAAATATAATAGTTTAAGTCAGAACGCCCCTACAATTCTTCTTGATACTTATACTGCAATGGAGCTTATGAATAGGGTTATTCAAAATTATAATGGTTCAGAAGCTCCGGATACAAATCCAACAGATGAGCTAAATATTTTGATGGCGATTCTCATTGTAAATGATAAGTTCAATACAAATCATAAATTTGAAGGTAGTGCCAACTTGTTTGAAACATTCTGTTCCATGACCTGGCCAGTTCATATTTTTTCGACCGAGCTTAGAATAAAAAAAAATCACTTTCATGAGGTATATCGGGGTATTAAGTTTGCTCAGCACATTGAGGAAAGCCCAGAATTTAGACCTGCTTTTAAAGCGCTTTTCTCTCAAATTGATGAACCCTTCTATTTATACCCTTCTAATATTTTTTTTCTATATGGAAAAACTGGTTTCAACTTGGAAACCTCAACCTTTTATAGTTGGTTTTCTTTTAATGTTGAAAACGATATTAAATATGTATTGCCTTGGATACTGAGCCATACTAATATTACTAAACCAGGCTACATTGCAAATGATTACAGGACACTAAGGTCATTCCCTTTAATAAAGTTAAGTGAGGACAGATATTCAGTTGTGAACTGGAATTTTATTTTGGACAAGATGTTCAATGGATTGATCTTTGACCTTTTTGAGAAGTCAGGCATAAGAGACCCTACTAGTCCAATTTATAATTCCCGTTACTCAAATTTACCTGGGTTTAAAAGTGCTATTTCTGGAATGTTTAGTGAAAAGCTTTGTATTGATCTATTCAGAAGTGCTCTTTCAGGCTATGTAATCGAGGGAGGGGATGATAAGGCTCTGAATAACAAGGACTTATACATAAGAAGGAATAACAAAATTGGCTTTATAGAGCATAAGGATACTCTATTTATCAAAACTGCAGATTATCATTCCATAAAAAAAGTTTTGGATAGCAAATTAATTAATGATCAAGGAGCCAGTCAGCTAGTTGAACTAATCAGAAAGTTTAAGGAAAATTATCTTTACATTGAAAATAGCCTTGGTCGACATTATACTGTGGACCAACTTGTAGTATATCCTATAATAGTAGTAACAGATTCAGCCTTTGCATTAACAGGTATGGAGGACTACGTGAATAATGCTTTCCAAGAAAAACTTGTTGAGATCGGAGAATTGCCGTTCAGTGTAAATAGACTAGTTATTATAGATTTAAATTCCCTAATGAACTTACATGATACAATTGCATTAGGAGAAAAGGATTTTTTTGAACTTCTAGATGGGTACTTCCTTGAAAAAAGTACATTGATTGAAATTTCAAGAAGACCAGGTGCATTTACATCAGATATATCTGCTCAGTTTCAAGGCTTTTCAGAGCTAGTCGGTTATAAAAACCAACCCATAGATCCAACTCAAAATGTTGAGGGCACTCTGAAATATAAAATGTTTGAAGAGTTAAGGCGTTTAGGCATGAGCGACTGTTAACTTTTTATACTTTAAAGGTGTGAAACTTTCAAATAACAAATTTGCCCAAGCCTAATAGATCAGGAAATAAAGATCCGCGACCTATTTAAATCGTTTTAAACCATTATGAAACAGGTTTTTAAGGTAATTTCATTGCTATAAATGAACGCAAAAGATTCACACTTGCCCAAACTTAAATGAAAAGCTCTATAGCACATTGTAAGCCAAAATGCGAGAATTGCACTTCGCTTGAAAGTTTTTTGGTAATTTCAATATTAGTTCTACAAAGTAAGAATATTTTTTAAATCGCTTTCTATACCTATCCCAAAAACGTCACAGAAGCCTAATCATCTAACAGCGCCTTTCCATTACTTCACCAAATCCAGTGTAACCAAACGTTTTATCCTTTGCAATATTTCTGCCAAAGCAGGACTAATTACCAAGCTCTATTCGACTTGTTTAAACGAATTCGTTGGCACTTTGTAGTTAACTAATGCTACAAATTGATTTGAAATCATAGGTCGTTTTATGTTTAAATCAATTATTTTCCGACGGTTGTTGGCAGAACTAGGTTTTTCATTTTTCAATGGAATTAATAGTGTGTAATACACTTTCTGTGTTTCCAAATGTTTTTGCATTACCTCGAATATTTAAATTACATACCACTAGCTATGATTAAATTGAAATTTTTAATAAAAAATCAAATCGGTCAGGAATCATTCAATAAAGTTTATCAAACAAAACCTCAACACCAATAATTACATTATCCTCCTGACTAGAAACCAATATCCTATCTTCAACCTTAAAGTGCAATAAAAACTGCTTTTTTTCAATAGATGAAAGTGTGAATGATAATTGATCTATCGAAAATTTTTCTGATTGAAATCTATATTTTCCAATCAAACCCTTTTCCATTTGGATTAGTTTGAATGATTTTATGTCAGCTTTATCTTCAGTCGATTCTTTAATAAAAACTGTTTGATAGAGAGGGAATAGCGTTGATTCTGTCTTGAGATCAGTCGCTTTAAATCGAGTGATTAGTTTTGATTCTTGCTTAATTTCAATTCGATTTTGTGGTTGAAGTAAGAAACCAACATTTTCTGGCTTTGATGAAAGTTTGCTCCAGTGTTCAAAACCATAGTGATTCAAGATTTCCAGATCGAATAACATATCCTCCCACCTAACATTATGTTTTTGAATTCTTTGATTCATGTCATTAAACACATCGATAGTCAATTCGCAGTTCCAATAGCGAATTCCAGTACCAAAAAGATTAATGATGTAATTCATTTATATATGGGTTGATTGAAATCAATCTTTTTACTGAAGTTCAATTTTAGTTGTAAAATCAAATCTGTCTTCAAATAGGTTTTTTACTCCAAACAAAGGTAAGGATTTCTTTTTCATTTTGAGTTTTGAGTAAATTTTTACTTTTTGAATCAATTTTTGACATAACTAAATGTTATTTGATTCACTTTGGTTCTAAAATGTGTGTTTTAATTGCTTTTCATTTTTTGGTACGGCAATTGACTAATGAGAGCCAATCGATAGAAAAAAACTATGAATCCAGAATTAAAATCATCGCAAATTGTCGAAAAATTAAAATTTGCTTTAGAAACGCATCACTTGAATGATGTGGTAAAATTAGATCAAATCCGAAATTTACTTACGGAATATGATGCTTCTTTTCAGTCTGAAGTAAAGTCCGAGTTGATTGGTAAATATTTCGATGAATTTTGTCAGAATGCTGAAAGTCAGAATTCTTGCAATGTAATTAAAACTGGTTTGACTGCGTATGATCGATCGCTTGGTGGTTTGTTTCCAGGTGAATATGTGGTCATTGGTGGTCGACCTGCTATGGGAAAATCACATTTCTTGGTAAACATGGTGCTCAACATTGCTGCCGAGCATGAAGTCCTGTTTTATTCCTTGGACCTTTCTGCTTACATGTTAACGACCAAATTTATTTCTTCATTAACAGGCTTTCATGTAAATGATTTTTTATATCAAAAATTGGATGAAAATCAGAAAAAAGTGGTTGAATTGTCTAAAATGGAAATTGATTTATTAAAGTTGAGAATAATTGATAAACAGACACAAAATATGAATGTGTTTAAAGCTATTTGCAAACAACATGCAGAAGATTTTGGTGTAAAAGTAATCATCGTGGACTATCTACAATTATTGAGTTCAAATCGTTATAGAAATCAACGAGAATTAGAAATATCATACATCAGTCGCGAATTGAAAAACATAGCGCGTGAATTAAATGTTTGTGTAGTTGCTGCCAGCCAATTAAGTAGATCGGTAGAAACTCGCGGGGGAGATAAGCGTCCAATGCTATCAGATTTGAGGGAAAGTGGTGCTATTGAGCAAGATGCTGATAAGGTTTTCTTTTTATATCGTCCAGAATATTATGGTCTTACAGTTGATGAGATGGGTGAAAGTACCAAGCGACAAGTAGAACTAATTTTAGCAAAAAACAGAAATGGCAAATTAGCAAATATCCTTTTTAAGGTTGATCCGTTGTTTACCACTTTTGTTCCAGATGATGAGGTGAATGGTATTTTTACTTTTGATGAAGATCGTATGGCTGAATTCTGATAGAATAATTTTTAGAGCCGTTGTCCAAACTTATGCGTCGGATTGGGCGACCTGTGATTGTGTTCCTGCAATCCATTTATCACTAGAAGTTAGCAGCGCTTCGCTGAAGCTTCGCACTTCTTTGTGCTTCACTGCGTTCCGCACAAAGAAGTACCCTTTGAAGATAAGTGACAACGGCTCTTTTTTAATTTAAAATAACATGATAGAATTTGCATCGCTATTTGATTGTTCCAATAATATTCCGTTTTCAAAAAAAATGAAAGCGAAAACAAAAGAAGAGCAATTAGATTTCAAAATAAAGTATTTCAACCGACTCGCTAGATTTAGTGCTAAGTTTTTAGAAGTAACCAATGGAAATGACTTGGCATTTTTGCTCAATACAGATTTTCATAAAGTTCAAATTTTAATCAATAATCCTATTTACAAAGAATATGCTATACCCAAGAAAAGCGGAGGTAATAGAATTATTCAAGCTCCAGATAATGATTTACGTAATGCTCAAAGAAAATTAAATAGACTTTTACAAATCAATTACTTAAGAATCAAACCAGCGAATGTACATGGCTTTGTTACCAAATTTCCTTCGGATGAAAATCATGCTAACATTGTTGAAAATGCTATGGTTCACACAGGGAAAAAGACCGTCTTAAACATTGACCTTGAAAATTTTTTCCCTTCGATTTCTGCCAAAACAGTAAAAAATGTATTTGCAAATTCTCCTTTTAACTTCAATGATCAAATCTCAACGGCTTTAGCACTTTTGTTTACTTATAAG
>CANHJY010000151.1 GCA_947461185.1 Flavobacteriales bacterium | reverse complement strand
CTTCCTTCGACGGCAAGAAGAGGGGGTATCGCTTTTTCCAGCTCAAATAGTATTTATTACACTACAGGAATTAACGAAAATTTCAATCGATTAAAAGAAACATGGCGCTTTTCATTACCAGCTGAACTTGATGGTGTTCAGTTTAATTCTTTAAATATTTACCCAAATCCGAACAACGGACAATTTTCAGTTTATAAAGACTCACCTGAAATTTTTGATGTCCAGATAAGTGATATACATGGAAAAATAGTCAAGCAAATCTCTAAAGTCCAATTAAATCACGAACTCAATATCGACCTAAGTGACCTTGAAAACTCATTATACATTATCCGCGCAATTTCAGGATCCCAAAACTTTCAAAAAAGAGTTATTGTTGAAAGATAAGCCGTTCACTTTTAATACTTTAAAGAAATTCATAGAATGATCCGTAAATAAACGGATTCCTAATTGCTCTCTACTATTTACAACTAATCCATCGAATTGGTTAATCTATCCCACCTTCAATTCCTTCTTATTGAAAAATCAATATTAATTCAATATTTTTGCGTCGAAATTCAAAAGGAATCTAAACCATTTATCACAAAGACACGCTTATGAAATACTCATTTAAAGAACGTTTTCGCTATTATTTCGAGAACACCATTTCCAATGGTCCACTAGGCGTTATTCGTTGGTTGGGCATTGCGTCTTTATTAGCCATCATTATTTTAGGATTAGTAATTATAGTTTTCGGCATTAAGGCGGATCCAGAAGAAAGTGCCGGTTTATCGTTTATTGAGGCTGCCTGGAAAAGCTTGATGGCAACCCTAGATCCGGGAACTATGGGCGGAGATGAAGGTTGGCCTTTTCGTATCGTGCGTTTTTGCGCTACTATCGTTGGGATATTTTTAATTTCTATCCTAATAGGTATCATCTCTTCTGGAATCGATGAGAAAATTGAAGCACTAAAAAAAGGTAGGTCGAAGGTCTTGGAAAAAAACCACACCTTAATTCTTGGGTGGTCTGAAAAAATATATACAGTTATCGAACAAATTATTGAGGCCAATTCTAATCAAAAAAAGGCTGCAATTGTAATTCTCGCCGAGCGTGACAAAGTAGAAATGGAAGATGATATCCGAGGTAAAATAAATGATTATAAAACAACTAAAATTATTGTAAGAAGTGGAAATCCATTAATAGCAAATGAAACAGAAATTGTAAGCCCAGATGAGGCGCGTACCATTATCATTTTAAGCCCAGAAAAAGAGAATGCAGATATTTTTGTAATTAAAACTGTTATGGCCTTCACGAACAGTAAGAATCGTAAAAAAGAAGCCTATAATATCATTGCGGAGATTAAAGATGAAGATAACCTTGAGGCTGCTGAACTTGCAGGAAATGGCGAAGCGGTATTTATTTATACTGCTGATTTAATTGCCCGAATCACCGCGCAAACGTGTAGACAATCCGGCTTAAGTGTTATTTATTCCGATTTATTGAAATTTGAAGGCGACGAACTCTACTTTCAAGAAGAGCCAAAACTTTTTGGGAAAACATATAAAGAAGCGATCTTATCCTATGACACCTCTTCAATAATTGGAATTCATGCAAATGATGACAGTATTTTAATAAATCCACCGATGGATTACGTAATTCAAAAGGGGGATTCCGTTATCGCAATTTCAGAAGATGATGACACCGTTGTTATCAATGCACCAGCTAAAATAGACATTAAAGAACATTTATTTGATTCCCATTATGAAGCTGAAACCAAACCTGAAAAAACATTAATTCTTGGTTGGAACGCTAATGGTTTACGCATCATCCATGAACTTGAAGCCTATGTTTCGAATGGATCTGAAATCACGATTTTACATAACGCCCCAATTGATTTATCCGACCTTAATCTGACTAAACAAAAACTAAAAGTGGAGCAGGGGAAAATTACAGATCGTAAAACACTAACGAATATCCATCCAGAGACTTTTGATCACATCATTCTTGTAAGTGATAAAGATATTGATACACAAGAAAGTGATGCGCAAACACTCATATCATTACTCCATCTTCGCAATATAGGTGCGCAAAACCAGAAAAACTTAAGTATCGTTTCTGAAATGCGTGACTTGAGAAATCGAGAAATTGGATTAGTTACCAAGGCTGATGACTTCATTATTGGCGACAGTATCATTAGCCTTATGCTGTCTCAAATCGGTGAA
Organism: Flavobacteriales bacterium; assembly: GCA_947461185.1. Taxonomy (GTDB): domain Bacteria; phylum Bacteroidota; class Bacteroidia; order Flavobacteriales_D; family Crocinitomicaceae; genus M0103. The sequence goes on along the minus strand of CANHJY010000151.1, from coordinate 3,079 downwards.
AATCGTGAACTGAAAAGAGTCTTTGATATTCTTTTTGAAGCAGATGGTTCGGAAATTTACTTAAAACCTATATCCAAATATATCCAAATTGGTGAGCCACTTTCTTTCTATAATTTGGTTGAACGCGCTGCCCAATTCAACGAATCTGCTATAGGTTATCGTATTATGAAACACAAAGACAATCCCGAAAAGAACTTTGGTATTGTTGTTAACCCTCAAAAAAACAAGCAAATAGAATTTTCTCAAGATGATTATCTAATTGTATTGAGTGAAGATTAATTTTTAATTTTGTAGAAACTTAATGAATTTACTATTATGAAACGATTTTTTAAATGGATTCTAAAATTATTTGTCGGTGAAGCTGTTGGAGGTATTGCTGATGGAGCAGCTGATGTTGTTGGCGGTGCAGTAATGGACAAAGTCGGTGAAACTGTAGCCGATTCAGTTTCTGAACATGTATCAGAAAAAGTAGAGGAGAAAGTAGGAGAAGTTGCTGATAAAAAAATAGATGAAAAAGTAGCGGAATAATCCCTATTTTAATATTTAGAACAAATTAAAGGCTGCCCAAATGGGCAGCCTTTATGTTGAATTATATGTTCTAATTAATTCTTAATAATACGCTTTGTTGCTTGCAATGTTTTGTCAGAATAAACATTCAACAAATAAACACCTTGCTTCAAATGAGCCATGTCTATTTGATCTTTATCGCTTAATGGTTGAGATAAAAGCAATTTGCCGGAAAGATCAAAAATTTGAATTTCGTCTATGGCGGAGCCATCCTTTATAATAACATTTAGAATAGCTGATGTAGGATTTGGAAATACTTGAAAATCATCTATTTCTAATTCATCCGCACCGGCTGAACTATCGTATTTCACCTCAAAAACGAATTGTTTAGTAGTTACACCAACTGGTGTTCCATTATCTGTAGCCGTCATCGTTGCATGGTAAATTCCTGGGGAAACGCCTGTCCCATTAAATGTAACCAAAACATCATAATACTGATTGCTAACTTGTGTCATCACATAACTCAAAGCATTTTGTGGTGCGTCTGATACTACATCAAGCTGGATGCTTTGACCATCTTCAGGTGTCATAATCGCAATAGTGAAATCTGCACTATTCATACTTTTTAAAGTATCTCCAGTAAATACGCTTATCGTATCACAAATGGCACTACTAATCAATAATGGCGGTGTGTTGGTAGAAGAAGCTCCCGCAATGTTGAAATATATTTCCTGACCATCTAGAAAATCTACACCGTCTACGTTGTTTGTTGGCCCGTCAAAACTAGTTCCTGTTTGCACAAACTGACCAACTTGAAAAAAATCCACACCATTACCTACATTAACACCAACGGTTGCTGGATAACCACCAAAGCCTCCGGTACCCATAGAAGCATCTCCCGTTGTCCATTGCATATCATCATAACAAAAAGAAACATTTCCACCTGCTGAAACTAAAGAATCAGAACCATTAGAAATAATCAATTGAAATGTTGAAACTAAATCCGTGTGCATGTTAAAATATCCAACTTGATTCCAATTAACAATTAAAGCTGTAGGTGTTATTTTATACCAAACCGCACCTCCATTTCCTAAATAGTTACCAAGGCTGTCAAGGCCACCCCGTGTGTCAACATCTGCCCAAAAAGGAGCAATCATATTGTATGTAGAATCTGGAAAAGAATTTGGCGTAAAGGTCATGTAAGGCGATACAAAGGAAATATTTCCATTGTTATTGATATACAGAGAATTATATTGATTTCCGTAAAAATCAAAATTAAAAGGCAAAGTTATTAATCCAGAAGATTCATCATCATTGGGAACCATGGCTAAGGTGAATGTTGAATCTAATGGCACAAAGCAATCGCAAACAGAATTCTTTTCAGTTGAACCACTATATTTTATATCGTTGGCCAAATTCAAGTCCGAAAACGAATATTGAACATGAGGATCAATTAATCCAGATTGTTTTAATTGTTGATACTCCGATTTAGTAATCACAATTGTGTTTTGCCCATATGATATAGAAACAGAGAGGCAAAGAATTGAAAGTAGCTTTTTCATAACTTGTAGTTTTTATAATCCCATGACATAAAAAAATAAACTTGGTTGCTTCTAAAATTGAAACATAGTTGTAATTGGAGCTAAAATCATTTTACCCTGCCAAATGAAAGTAACACACCTTTCGGCTCGCCTCTCATTATTCCACGGTAAAAGTAAACACCGTCTGTGTTCATGTATCGCTAACAGAATCGTATTGCCAAAAATCCTTGTGGGGATCGAGCAAGGAAGCTCCTTTTCCTAATCCAATATAACCTTTTCCATTAATGGAAAATCCAATGCCCACGCATCTTTCAATGCGTGAGAAATTATTTTTCTGGAGCCAATTGCCTTGAGAAAACATGGGTAAACACATAACAACATAAAGTGTTAACAGAAGCCTTACGTTTGCAAATTAATTAATATTGGTGATATTCTAATTTATTAACTTTCCACCTTCAAATTCAACACTAGATCACGTCATGGAATTGTTTTAAAAAACTAATTTTGACACTAAACATTTCCCGGACTCAAAATTATTTATGGTAAACTACAACCCAAAAAGTTGGTTAACTCTCATTTTTGCCTTTCACAAAAGTGACACCTTTCGCATTCTCTGGAAGGAAATTCTCTACATCGGTGTTTTTACTTTGGTTGTGGCATTTTTGGAATTGCACTATTTTCCAAATGCAGAGGTTCTAGACAAACTGATTGCCGTATACTCGCTTATCGGCTTTGTCATTTCTTTGTTGCTAGTTTTTCGCACCAATACAGCCTATGATCGATGGTGGGAAGGGAGAAGAAAGTGGGGAGAGCTGGTGAATGACTCGAGGAATTTTGCAGTAAAACTATCAAGTATTCTTAAGGACAAAGAAGATAAAGCCTTCTTCCAAAGACAAATAGTTAATTATGTATACGCAACGAAGGAACATTTAAGGTCTGGAGTGAAATTCGAAGAATTAAATTTAAGTGCTGAAGAACTGCAGCAAATGCGTAATTCTTCACATGTACCCATAGCCATAGTGAAAGCAATG
>CANHJY010000150.1 GCA_947461185.1 Flavobacteriales bacterium | reverse complement strand
TCGTTTCAATTTGTTCAGGATTATGCAGGAATTCATTAACAATAGCGTAAAGTACTCGCAATCCGAACGAATCGATGTCTCTTTTGATAAAGATGAGGCGGGTATTGTGAAGATCATAATCGATGATCATGGAATAGGATTCGATATGAATCAACCGAAAGGCACCCTGGGAATTACCAACATGATGAATCGTATAAAAATTGCGAATTTGGAAGGGTCGGTGAAAAGTGAAATTGGAAAAGGAACAGTCCTTGAAATTTTTTTTCAATCTATTCTTATTAGCTAATAATTGATGTTTGAACAATGAATAATGACAATTTCCTTGATCCATATGTGAAAATGTTAGAATCAGTCTATCCGACTGATTTTATTATTGATACTAAAGGTATAATTGTAGCCTCAGGAGCCGATTTTAATTGTTCACTTCATCTTGAAAACCCAATTGGCCATTCTTTATTCGAATTGTTTGACAACAAGAATCTTGAACTACAAAGTTTAATTAACGGTAAGACTTTCAATACGGATCAAAAGGTACAGCTTGAATCAAGTATTCTTAAAGAACATCATCAAATTCAGGTTCAATTTTCCATATTGAATGAAACGTATATTTATTGCAAGACGACAATCTCGAGATCTTATCACCAGAGCAACCAAATTGCCGAAGATTTAATAAAAAACATTGATAAGGATTTAAATTTGAGTGATTTTCTATTGTCCGTTTTATATAACCTCCCTTCTGACATTGGTGTTTTTGACTTGGACCATAAATACGTTTATTTGAATCCTGCTGCAGTTAAGAATAATGAGGTTAGAGACTTTTTAATTGGTAAAACAGATTTTGACTATTGTGAATTTCGTGGTCTTGACACCAAAATGGCGGAAGAACGTCATCAACTTTTCCAAGAAGTTTTTAAAAGTGAATCAACTTCAACATGGGAAGATGCTCACCAACAAGCGGATGGGTCAATTAAAACAGTATTAAGAAGATTTTCACCGATTTTTAATCCCAAAAATAAACTCATTGGTGTAATGGGTTATGGAATTGATATTTCACCGGTAAAAATTGCTCAAGAACAAGCCAAATTAAATGAGGAACGCTACAAATCGCTCTTTGAAAATAACATGGCAGGTGTTTTTCGAACGACTGAAAAAGGGGACATTCTCGAAATTAATAATGCTTATGCTAGAATATTTGGTTTTGACTCTGCTGAAGATTTAGAAACACACAAGTCTACAAGTTTTTATCCAAGTCTTGAAGCTAGGGAAGCATACATTAAACTTTTGAAAGAAAAAGGCAGTCTACACAATTTCTTGATTCAGAATGTAAGAAATGATGGCAAATATATTCAGTTACTAATGAATGTCACTTATACCCAATCAAAGGATGTAGGTATTCTAGAAGGGACTTTACTGGACGTTACTGATTTAAGTGAATCTAATCAAAAACTAGCCAATCAGAAAAAAGATTTAGAACGACTTGCCTTCTTCCTAGATCAAACTTCTGATGCCATTCAGGTAGTTGATGAAACTGGAAATTTCGTTTTTTTAAATAAAACAGCATGTGACCGTTTAGGTATTCCACAAGAAGAAACCAAAGAACACTCGGTATTTGAAATTGAAGGTTTGTTTCACACGCTTGAAGATTGGACAAATCACATAGAAGAGCTTAAAAAAAATGAAAAGATTACTATTGAAACAGTAAATAAAAATGTTGTTACGGGAGTTGAAATACCAGTTGAAATAACTGTTATCCCGCGAGAATTTGATGGTAAAACTTATGTGATTTCCTCATCGAGAGATATTTCAGAAAAGAAAAAAGCTCAGGAAATATTAAATGAAAACAATAAATTCGTTCAGGATTTAACAGCCGCTGTTAATGCAAGTTCTTTGGTTTCAGTTACTAACAAAACAGGAACAATAATTAATGCCAATGAGAATTTCTGTAAAACTTCCGGTTACAGTTTGGATGAGTTAATTGGTTCAAATCACAGAATTATCAATTCGGGTTACCATACCAAGGACTTTTGGAATCAAATGTATGCGACTATTTATGCTGGCAAAACTTGGCAAGCTGAAGTAAAAAATAAGCGTAAAGATGGTTCTTATTATTGGGTAAATTCGGTTATTTATCCCATATTGGATGAAAATGGAGAGCCTTATGAATTTATGTCAATAAGGCAAGAAATATCCCATGCAAAAGAAAACGAATGGATTATTCAAAAGCAGGTTAAACTCCAAGATTTATTAATTCGAACAGGTGCGAGGTTAATCAATTTGGAACCGGCCAATTTGGATGCAGAAATAAATGAAGCACTTGAAGAAATTGGGCAATTTGTGAATGCGGATCGTTCTTATATTTTCGATTATAATCATGAAAAGCAAACAACCAATAATACTTATGAATGGTGCAGAGAAGGCATTGCCCCACAAATAGAAGAACTTCAAGATATTCCATTTGATGTTGTTCCGAGATGGATTGAGGTCCATTTCAAGGGTGAAATAATGGATGTTCCTTCCGTTGAAGACCTAGAGCCAAGCGAATTTAAAACACTTTTAGAAGTACAAGACATAAGGAGTTTAATTGCTTTACCGATGATGGATGGAAATCATTGCATCGGTTTTATTGGTTTTGATTCGGTAAGATCTATTCGCGTTTTTACAGAATCTGATAAAATTATTTTAGAGCTGTTCGCGCAAATGATTGTTAACATCTATAAGCGCATTGAATTTATTAATCAAATTGAGGAAGCCAATAAAAAATATGTAGACATTAATGAAGGACTTGAGCGCGCTGTTGCGGAGAAAACTGCCAAGAATAACGAACTAACCCAAATGATGTCTAATCAGGATAAATTGGCAATGATTGGGGAAATTACTGCAGGAATTACTCATGACTTGAATACCCCAATTGGTGCAATAAAGGTAGGAGCCGAAAGTATTCGTTACACACTAGAAAATTTGTTTAAGTCTGTAATTGAAAAATGTGATATTGAACAATTACATTTTTCATGTAACCGATCAACCCAATTGAATGTGCAAATGTTTGTTGGGGGCTTACAAATGATGCGCGAAACTAAGCAGCTCTCAGCGTTCCTCAACTCGAATTATCCTGAGTTAAAAGAAGCTGATAAAATGGCTGCGGCATTGGTTAAGGCGAGAATTTTAGAAGATGAACCGGAAATAATAGATAAAGTTATCCATGCACCCAATAGCTACGATTTTATTGATTTGATTTATCACATTCAAAGTGTTAGAACTTTTGTAGATACCGTTTTAGAGGCTGGTGATAAGTCTGCATCAGTTATTAGAAATTTGAGATTCTACCTCAAAGAAGGTGGAAATTTGGAGAAAACAGAAGTTAATCTGAAGGATAATTTGAGAACGGTGCTTAATGTTTTTAATCATCATTTGAGAGCCAATATTGATTTACATTTTGATGTTTCTGAAACGCTAACAGTTTTCGGTTATGAAACCAAATTGTACCAATTGTGGTCAAATCTCATTAAAAATGCGATTGATGCCATTGGTGAGAGAGGACAACTCCTTATCTCAGGCAGGTTAATTGGGAACAATATCGAGGTTGCTATTACCAATAGTGGTAAAATGATTCCAGTTGATATTCAAGATAAGATATTTGAAAAGTTCTTCACCACAAAAAGCAGTTCCAATGGAACAGGATTGGGATTGAGTATTGTTAAAAAAGTAATTGAAGAACATGGCGCAAAAATTCGATTGAGTTCGAATGATGATTTTACCTCTTTTATTGTTACCTTTGATGCAACAAGTGTTTTAGATCATGCATAAATACGCTGTAGTTTGTATTGACGACGACCCACTAATCACATCTTTGTTGAGTTTTCAACTTAGAAAGGTCATTGATACAAAAACAACCTTTATTGAAACGTATTCAAAGCCTAAAGAGGTTGAGAAACATATTGAAGAGTTAATCGATTTTGGTGTCAACTTGGTTTTCATTATTGTTGATTATCAAATGCCTGAAATGAATGGTGCTGAACTCATTCGTAAACTCAAGAAAAAATATCCTTGGATTTCATGTATTATGCTTTCAGGTCAAGCTAATGATTTGGTCGTTGGTGAATTAAAAGAAGACCATTTACTGGAGAAGTATATTGCCAAACCATGGAGTGAATCCGATTTATTTGAAGTGGTTAAGCCATTGATCGATAAAATTTCTGAAGACCGCCCAGACTAAAGTAACAGGGTGATTAAAAATATTAATTTTAGCTTCTCTTAATTGTTTAGAAAAAATTCCAATTTTTCAATAATGAAAAACCTATTGTTTTTATTCGTATTCCTCGTTTTATCAAATTTAAATGCTCAAGTAACTTTTACAGATTCCAATCTTCCAATTGTAGTTATAACAACTCCTGTTGGTCAACAAATTAATGATGTTACGCGTATAGTTTGCGATATGGGTGTAATTGATAATGGTCCGGGAGTTCGAAATTATTTGGTGAATCCATATAACAATTACAACGGTAAAATTGCCATTGAGGTGCGTGGTTCAACATCACAACAATATCCAAAAAAGAGTTACGGTTTTGAAACCCAAGATGCCCTTGGATTAAACTATAATGTTCCTTTGTTGGGTTTGCCTATTGAAAACGATTGGATATTATATGGGCCTTATCCAGATAAAACATTGATTCGTGATGTAATGACTTTCGATATTTTTCAGAAAATGGGACATTATGCATCCAATTGGAGGTATTGCGAGTTGATGATCAACGGTCAGTATCAAGGTTTATATATTTTGTTGGAACGTGTAAAACGCGACAATAACAGGGTAGATGTTGCGCGTTTAGATGCGGATGACCTTGCTGGTGATTCATTAACAGGAGGTTATATCGTCAAAGTGGATAAACTCACTGGTGAAGTTGGTTATTCTTGGAATTCAAATTATAACAATGAAGTTGTTTTTCAATTTCACGACCCAGAATTTGATGAATTAAATCCTATACAAGCATCTTATATGGAGGATTTTATCGGAGATTTTGAAGATGCGATATGGGGCCCACAATTCGATGATCCCGTTTTTGGATATCAAGCCTATATTGATAAAGTATCTTTTTATGATTTCTTTTTGTTGCAAGAATTAGGACGCACTGTTGACGGTTTCCGTTCAAGTTCCTTCATGCATAAACACAAAAGCGGTGGAGCATGGAATGGAAAACTGCATGCCGGGCCGATTTGGGATTTCAACTTATCTTATGGAAACGCAGATTATTGCGATGCCAACATAACTACAGGATGGCAGTACAATTTTGATGAGATCTGTAACTTC
>CANHJY010000149.1 GCA_947461185.1 Flavobacteriales bacterium | reverse complement strand
TTACCCATACCTTTAACCATTCCATTATTATTCAATATGGTTTTTGTAGCATTCAAAACATCGATTTCACTTTGATAATCAAGTATTTCATAGGCAATTCTATCTAAAGAATCTTCCAAAAATTTAATATCGTTACGAATTTTAAGCGGTAATCCTTCAAGTGTTAAAGCTTTTGGCTCAGGGTAATAAATGGTGTATTTTGTATCAAGAATAACAACACTCCCAGTGGCTTTCACTTGAATACTGTTTTGATCAATTCTCGGACTTATTCCTTCGATAATGATTTCGGATGTACCTGATGAGATGGAATAACTTGCTTTTTGGAACAATTGGGCACCCTGTGCATAGACTGTTACATCTGAAGTTGTTGCTTTAACGATATCACCATCGCCAGAAAATGCCGGAAATGCAACGAGCACCAGCACAATAAGTTTGAATATTTTATTCATGATTTTAAAAGTTTGTCGTGTTTACATGACGACATAAAAAGGGTTCAAAATAATATCAAATAAAAATAAAAAAAAACCAACGTTTAAATTAACGCCTTGATTTCCAATATTATACGATTTGACAATTCTTGAGCTGTTTGATCATTTTTACTTTCAGCATAAATACGAATTATAGGTTCTGTATTACTTTTTCTAAGGTGCACCCATTCGTTTTCGAAGTAAATTTTCAAACCATCAGTTGTATCAATTTCAAGATGTGCATAATTCAAGGTCATCTTTAATAACAACTGATCCACATCAATTGTGGGATTCAATTCAATTTTGTTTTTGGAAATAACGTATTTTGGATATTGATCTCGCAATTCAGATACTTTGCATTTTTTGTGTGCAAGATGGCTTAAAAACAAAGCGATTCCAACCAAAGAATCTCTTCCATAATGCAATTCAGGATAAATAACACCTCCATTTCCTTCTCCACCTATTACAGCATTGATTGCTTTCATTTTTTCAACGACATTAACCTCGCCGACTGCAGAAGCAGCATAAGTTAAACCTCGTTGTTCAGTAACATCCCGTAAAGCCTTTGTAGAGGAAAGATTGGAAACTGTTGCTCCTGGTGTATGTGTAATTACATAATCTGCGACAGCAACGAGTGTATATTCCTCTCCGAACATAGATCCATCCTCACAAACCAAAGCTAAACGATCCACATCTGGATCTACAGTGATTCCGATATCTGCACCTTTTTCTTTAATAAGATTGGATAAATCCGTCAGATGCTCTGGAAGCGGTTCTGGATTATGTGGAAATTGTCCATTAGGCTCGCAATATAATTTTATGATATTTTTTACCCCTAAAGCTTCGAGAAGTGCAGGAACGAAAATTCCACCAGAAGAATTTACCGCATCAACGGCAATGGTGAAATTTGCATTTTGAATAGCATCCTTGTCAACAAGTTTTAATTCCAGAATAGCATCAATATGTTTCTTCAAGTAAGAATCATTAGTTACTATTGTTCCAATATGATCAATTTCGGCAAACGAATAAGATTCATTCTCTGCAATTTCGAGGACTTTAGCACCATCTGCTCCGGAAATAAACTCACCTTTATGATTGAGTAATTTCAATGCATTCCATTGTTTCGGATTATGACTTGCTGTAAGAATAATTCCACCTTCGGCATTTTCCATAGGCACTGCAACTTCAACAGTAGGTGTTGTGGAGAGTCCCAAATCTATTACATCAATTCCCAAACCGACTAGTGTAGAAGACACCAAGTCACTAATCATTTGTCCGGAAGGTCGGGCATCTCTACCGATAACAACTTTTAACCTTTTGTTTGGATGTAAACTCTTCAGCCAAGTACCATAAGCTGCGGCAAATTTGACAGCATCTAAAGGAGTTAAATTGTCACCAACATTTCCACCAATGGTTCCACGAATTCCGGAAATCGATTTGATTAATGTCATACCTAAAAATTAAAATTTATGAGTTTTTTAATGCCAGCATTTTGAGAAGAGCAATAGCACATTCAACGCCTTTATTCCCATGAATACCACCTGAACGGTCGAGCGCCTGTTGTTTCGTGTTATCTGTAAGCAAGCAATACGAAACCGGTTTATTGTATTTCAGCATTACATTCATTATACCGTCTGTTGCACCCGTGCAAACAAAATCAAAATGACGAGTTTCACCTTGAATCACAGAACCAATGGCAACAATACCATCCACGTGATGCGCATCAAAAAGAAATTGACAACCGAGTGGAAGTTCAAATGCACCGGGAACAAAATAAATCTTTATGTTTTGTTCTAATACGCCATTATCTATTAAAGCCGATTTAGCGCCATCCAAAAGTTGAAAAGTAACATCTTCATTCCATTCAGAAACAACGATGCCGATTTGAAAATCGGCACCATTTGGAGTTAAAATCTTTTTATATTCAGACAAGTTTCGACCTGCTGTAGCCATCGTTACTTTGTTTGTTTGTTGGATGCTCTAGATAAATATTTCTCATATTTACGATTACCGTAATCCGGATAATCATCTTTTATTTTCTGATAACATTCAACAGCTTTACCAAAATCTTTAACTTTCTCAGCACACAAACCAGCCTTGAACAAATACATTGGAGTTGTAAATTTGTTTTCATTAACACTAGCTGCTTCAATATAGAGTTCTACAGCGCCCGCGTAATCTTTCATTTCATTTTTACAATCAGCAATAAGACCTGATTTCATCGCGCTCAAATAGGTATCATCCACATCAGTTTCCTCCAATTGTGCGATAGCATCTTCAAATCTACCTTTTTTCATGTATTGTGTTGCCAATAGGAACTGTGCAACCTCACCGCCAACTGTACCATCATAATTTTCAACTGCAGGTTCAAATTCTTGAATAGCCTTATCAGAAGAATCTCTGACAGCATAATTCAATCCTCTCCAATAGGATGACTTTGATTCTGTATTAGCGGGTCCAAAAATGAACACGTAATATAAAAAATAGAAAAACGCTAGGATTAGTAGTCCAGCGATTATATAAGTTGTTATTTTCAATTTTTTAGAGGAGTTAATTTTCTCCTTAATTGAAACTAATGAAAACACTTCTGACATTGTTACATTTTTAAGCCTTGCAAAAATAGTTTTTTTTTTGAATTCTGAAAACTCCGACAGGTAATGAAAAATAAAGATTAAAAAATTGATTGGCAGAATAGTTCAAACTGCATATTTGAACTATTTTTACGATAATGTACCTAAGTAGTATTTTCCTAAACAATTATAAAAATTATCGAGAGGAGGAGGTGATTTTCACTTCAAAAGTCAATTGTTTTTTTGGACTAAACGGTTCTGGCAAAACTAATATTTTGGATGCGGTCTATTATCAAAGTTTTTGCAAATCCTATTTAAATGTTGTCGATCGTCAAAATATTAGGATTAATGAAACCTTTTTTGCGATTAATGGTCATTGGGTTAAAGATGGTAAAGATATTACGATACAATGTTCCTTAAAACATGGTGGAAAAAAAATCATCAAAAAAAACAAAAAAGAATACGAAAAGCTTGCTGATCACATAGGTTTATTTCCTGTGGTAATGATTTCACCATATGATCGGGATTTACTTTCTGAAGGAAGTGAATTGCGAAGAAAGTGGATAGACAGTATCATTTCTCAATTTGACAAGGCGTATTTGCAAACTTTACAACGGTACAAAAAAGTACTTGAACAGCGCAATGCACTTTTAAAAAACATGTTTGAACATGGTCTTTTTGACAGAGAATCAATTGAAGTTTGGAATGATCAACTTGTTCAATCTGGGAATATCATTCATGAAAAACGCCTCAAATTTATCAATGAATTCCTTCCTGTATTTCAAGAACGTTACAACTATATTGGGTTGGAGGAGGAAGCTGTTCAAATTACCTACAAATCCCAATTAAATGACGCCCCGTTTTCAGAATTATTGGTTCAATTTGAAAAAAGGGATGCTTTCAGTCAATATACGAATTGCGGAATTCACAAAGACGATCTGGTTTTTACAATTAAAGATCATCCTATTAAAAAATTTGGTTCTCAAGGGCAACAAAAATCTTTTGTGATTGCATTGCGTTTGGCACAATATGAATGGTTAAAAAATCATCTAAATGTCGCGCCAGTTTTACTTTTGGATGATATTTTCGATAAACTAGACACGTCAAGAGTAAAAAAGCTAATGGAGTTGGTATCAAATCATTATTTTGGTCAAATCATTATTACCGATACGGAGGAAGACAGATTACGTCATCTTTTTGGAAATTTAGATATCGAAAGGAAATTTTTCAATGTAGAAAAAGGGTGTGTAACTGAAATTTTATAGGTGAAACAAAAATGGATGCATTCAAACGAAATTCAAATCAAACCACATTAGGCGAAGCGATTAGCAAATTGTTAAAAGCTTATCGTTTGGATGGAAAAATGAAAGAACTAGACATCATCAATGCTTGGCCCGAACTCATGGGCATTGCTGTTGCCAATCGAACAAAAAATATTCAAATCCGAAACAAAACTTTGATACTACAAATGGATTCTTCTGTTATGCGTGAGGAACTTGCTCATGGTAAGCAAATTATCATTGACAGGGTGAATGAAAAAGCTGGGATTGAAATTATTACGGATATTTGGTTTGGGTAGAAAACGCAATTCAACCCTGGTTAATATTGAGAAAACGGACTGCTTTTTTAAAAAATTAGTGCTTACAGGTGGAGTGAATTAATGACGCTACCACCCCATTCCACAACTGTAAACCCTTTTCTTTCCTTATTTAATGGAGATAAATCTTGTAAAGGGACATCAATTTTTTCATCAAGTGGCTGAGTTAACATCATTACACGAATTACAGTTTCTGGATTAGGATTGATTTTCAGTTTGGCCATTTCATTGTAATCTTCACCAGCAAAATGAATGAAATTATAGGCATTATCCTCCATTCTTGGTAGCCAATACATAATAAACTCATTGGCTTCTCTTCTGTTCATTCCAAGATAAGCCAATTTTTCCTCGAGAAATGCCGCCGTTTGCTGGCCAGAAACAACAAAGCCATCAGAAGCAATTAGTTCTCTTTTTGGCGTGCCTTCCCAAAATAATGCATAATACTCTTGACCATTTTGGTCCCACAATGTACCATTTGGCTGGGCTTTGACAGTCCAACCTGAATCTGTGTATTTAGGATAAGAATGTTGCAGTTCTCCTTGGTAGTCCAATTGTACATTCACTGTTGTATCCTGTTCTGGATAAAGATAGATTACTGGCTTTTCCAATTGCATAATATACTCCTTGAGTTTAACGTTTATCCGCACATCATAACCCTCTTCCAAATCAATGT
>CANHJY010000148.1 GCA_947461185.1 Flavobacteriales bacterium | reverse complement strand
CTCCAGAAGTATTGGCTGAAGCCGTAGCAGATGTTTTCGCAGGAAAGCAACCAAAATTTTCTCCAGATGAAGCAAATGCAATAATTCAAAACTACCTCCAGGAAGTTGGTGATGCTAAATTTGCGGCTAATAAGATTGCAGGAGAAGTGTTTCTTACAGAAAATCAAGGTAATTCAAATGTTCAAGTTACATCTTCAGGATTGCAATATGAGGTTTTAGTAGAAGGTTCTGGTGCAAAACCAAGCGCTCAAGATACCGTTTCTGTTCATTATCATGGAACACTTATTAATGGAACTGTTTTCGATAGTTCTGTGCAAAGAGGCGAGCCTGCAACTTTTGGTGTACATCAAGTTATTCCAGGTTGGACGGAAGCATTGCAATTAATGAATGAAGGTTCAAAATACAGGTTGTATATTCCTCAAGAATTGGCTTATGGTGCACATCCGCACCCAGGTGGACCAATTCAGCCTTTTAGTGCACTTATTTTTGATGTTGAATTATTAAAAGTAATATGAAAAATATAGTTGTTTATTTTCTCGCTTCATACATCTTTATTTTAGCTTCTTGTGGTTCTGAAACAGAAGAGACAGAAACTGGAACACCATCGGATGTAAAATTGACAAGCTTCAAGGATAGCCTTTCTTATGCTTTTGGTATTGAATACGCAAATTCGATTTATGCCAACCAAAATATGAAGCAAAGTTTGGATAAAGAAATGGCGATTAAAGGTTTTGAATCAAATATTAGTAGTGTTTATCCGGAATCGTGTGAAAATATTCTTCAAAAATTAATGGGGCCATACGGGCAGGATTTTAACACTGCATATGTTAAAGAGGGTTCAGAATGCATCGGAAAGATTATTGGTTATGGTTTTTATAATGAAATGACAGGATTAAATAAATTGTCCGAATTTAATCTTTCAACGCTTAAAAAGGGTTTTTCAGACTTTCTTTTGAACAAAAAATTAGCCTTGAACGAAACACAAAAGAAATTAATATTAGATGGTTTTACATCAAAGATTAATGCAGAAATTAAGGCCAAAAATGCTAAGATTAAAGCAGGGAATGATAAGTCGAGCAAGGATTTAATGGCAGCGGCCAAAAAACTTAAAGGTGCTCAAGTATTTGATAATGGTATTGTTATCCAAGCATTAATACCAGGAATTGGAGGTTCACCAAAAGCCACTGATGATGTTCAAATTGAATATATTTTGATGAACGCCAAAGGTGATACGATTCAGGATTCTTATAAAATGAAGAAAATGACCCAGAATCAAGATCCAATTGCTATGAACTTGGCGCAAGTGATTCCAGGTTGGACTTTCGGTCTTCAAAAAATGAAAAAAGGCGGTAAATATAAATTGTTTATTCCTGCAGAAATGGCTTATGGATATCAAGCACCAGCAGAAATTGGACCCGGAGCAGCATTGGTTTTTGAAATTGACTTAATAAACTATGGCAAGGCAGGTAGTTTAGCCCCTCCAATGCCTCAGGCACCAGCCAATGTAGGTGGTGGATTTTAATCGTTACTTTTTCCCAAGTGGAATAAATATAGAAATGCGGTATATCATTGGGATATATCGCACTATTTGACCTGTTTCAGGATTCTTGATGGTCATTACATATGATGTTCTAAACGGGCTATTTAAGCTATTGATGATATCGTAATATAGTCCAACGTTAAGTCTTATTTTTTCATTGAATTCTCTAGAAAATCCTGCACATATAAAAACTGTAGGAACAACTCTTTTAAAAACAGCCGATGTGTCAATAAAAAGATTAGCTGTTCTCATAACTTCAGCTTCCACTCCGCCATAAATACTGTTTTTGTATCTTCCATGAATAAAAAGCCCACCTCCATAGTTATTAAAGCTAAATTCTTGACCAGTAAAATTATTTTTTGACCAAGTTCTCTGAAAACGAAATGAAGGACCAAGGATCAAATTTTCGTTCATTCTGAAACCTAATTTAGGCCCGAAACCGTATGAGCCCCCCATTGTTGACGCCCCAAAGAATCCGTCGAGGCCGAGTTCTAAACCTTCAATTTTTTGAGAAAAATTAATTGTGGAAATTCCAAGGGCTAATGCAAGTGCGAAGATTTTTTTCATTTTCATTTTTTTTCAAAAATACAAGCAATTGGATAAAACCAATTCATCTTTTTTAGAATAATTGTTTCATAGCTTTATCTTTGTCAAAATATTTGTGCGATGCAATTACTGGATGGACGTTCAACTTCAGAACAAATTCGAAAAGAGTTAGCCGAGGCTGTTCAACAAAGAAAAAAAGATGGAAAGAAAATTCCGCATTTGGCAGCAATACTCGTTGGTAATGATGGAGGTTCGCTAACATATGTAGCGGCAAAGGTAAAGGCCTGTGAGCAAATTGGGTTTGAAAGTACACTCATTCGCTATGATGATTCAGTTCCAGAGGAAATATTATTAGCTAAAGTACAATCACTAAATGAAGATAAAAGTATTGATGGTTTTATTGTACAGCTTCCTTTACCTAAGCATATTGATGAATTAAAAATTACACAAGCAATCGATCCCATGAAAGATGTTGATGGCTTTCATCCTGTAAATCTTGGGAAAATGATTCTTAACCTACCCGGATTTTTACCTGCAACGCCAGCTGGCATTGTTGAATTAATAAGAAGAAATCAAATTAAAACGGAAGGTAAAAAGTGCGTTATTATAGGTCGAAGCAATATTGTTGGAACACCATTAAGTATAATGTTAGGCAGAAATGCTGACCCTGGAAATTGTACGGTAACCTTAGCGCATAGTAAAACTAAAAATCTTCATGAAATTTGCCAGTCAGCGGATATTCTCATTGCCGCAATCGGTCAACCAGATTTTGTTACTGCCGAGATGGTTAAAGATCGAGCAGTTGTAATTGATGTCGGAACAACTAGGATTGAAGATGCAACAAGAGCTAGGGGTTGGAGATTAAAGGGCGATGTGAAATTTGATGAAGTGGCCCCGAAATGTTCGTTTATTACTCCTGTTCCGGGAGGAGTAGGTCCTATGACAATTGCCTCATTGATGATTAATACATTGAAGGCAATGGAATTGAAAGGTAAATAATCACAATCTTTCTAAAGGCGTTTTTACACCTTCAACAAGTGAATAACAAGCCAATTTATCCTTGAAAACAGAGGATTTAAATATGGATCTGTTCAGCAACATTCGCACACATTCTTGTATTCCTTCAACTATAGAAGGATGCGGATGAATCAATTCTGACAAAACCTCAATAGGCATATTAAGTTTTATCAATAAGCCTACGGCTTGAATGGCTGTTGACGCATGTTCACCGACAGCACGCATCCCTAAAATGCGCATTTCCTTGTCGTTCGTTACTATGATCTTAAAAAAACCTTGCGTTTTTCGCATTGCGATTGCACGGGTAACGAGCGAAAAATCTAGCTTTACAACTTTAACGGGGATGTTTTGCTGTTCGCATTGTTGTTCATTCATTCCAACTGAAGCCACCTCGGGATTTAAAAACATGATCGTACAAATATTGTCATAATTGAGTCTTTCTGTTTTTAAATCAAACATCTTCTCAACGGCATGTCTAGCCTCAATTTCGCCCATATTTACCAGCGCTATTCTTCCAGATACATCACCAACTGCATAGATGTTTGGAATATTAGTCCGGGTATCATCATCTCCAATGTGAACACCCCTTTGAGACATTTTTACGCCTACATTTTCCAAACCTAAATCCTCAACATTTGGGACGCGACCTATAGATAGTAAAGCTTTTTCAACACGTATAACCTCCGTTTTTCCATCAGGGTAAGAAAGTTCATATTCTACCTCACCAGCTATGGTTTCCATTCTTTCCAATTTCGCATTCGAATGAATGGTAACACCTTTCTTGATTAGGTTTTCGGCAACTAATTTTGAAATGTCATCATCTTCGAATGGCAGAATTCGCTCTTGCCTATCAATAATATAAACTTTGGTTTTTCCAAAATTTGAAAATATGGTTGCGTATTCACATCCAATAACACCAGCACCAACTATTACCAAGCTTTTGGGATAGTTGTCGATTTGATCAATTCCATTACTCGTAAGAATTGAAGATTCATCGACCTTAATGTTGTCAACTTTTCTAGGTCTACTCCCAGATGCTAAAATGATATTATCCCCCCAAACGGTCTTAGTCTCGCCTTCATATTTTATGGAAACCTCGTTTTTAGAAATTAATTTTCCAGAGCCTCTCTCGTAACTCAGAAGTTTTTTCATGGTTTCTGTTTGAAGTAACTTGATATGACAAGAATATTGAAACTTTCTTTCAAATACAGCTTCAGCCAATGTTTTTGAGACATCACTCCATTCCAGTTCAAATGGTTTTCTGCCCATTGGGACAATCATTTCATTGATACTGTTCACCCTATTTGCGATTTCCCACAATGTCTTTGAACTTAAAGCACCATTATAAACGCCTGCACCCCCAACTTTGTCCCTCTCAATAAGACAAACCCTTTTTCCAAAATCTATAGCACGCATAGCTGCTGCATATCCGGAAGGGCCACCTCCAATAACAATTAGATCAAATTTCTCCATTAATTTTATAAATTAACAGTCAAATATACTAAGTTCGATAAGAATTTATCATAATAAGACAAGCGTTTTGAAAGCAGAGGATATTAAGTTAATGGAGCAAGCAAAAATAGATTTTCAAGTAAACAAAAAATCATTTTTGAAAATTGCTAGTAAAAAGAAGCAAAATCTTGATGAAATTATTCATAACCTACATCACAAAGAATTTAAAAAAAGAGATTGTTTAGATTGCGCAAATTGTTGTAAAACAACAAGTCCAATTTTTAGAGATATCGATATTAAAAGGATAGCCAAACACCTTCGAGAAAAAGAATCAAATTTTATCAATCATCATTTAAGATTAGATGAAGAAAATGATTGGGTATTGAAATCTTCACCATGCCCTTTTTTAGGAATTGATAATAAGTGCGAAATATATGATGTTCGGCCATTGGCATGTAGAGAATACCCTCATACGGACCGAAAAAATAATTATCAAATTGCCAATCTTACAATAGCCAATACCTTAGTTTGTCCTGCGGTTGTAAATATTGTGAATGAAATCAAAATTAAATTTAATTAGTGCCAACTTTTTCTTATTAAATTCGTCTTTTTCCTGGTAATCCAAACTATATGAATTTTCAAGTAATTAGAATCTTTTCAGTAATTTTTCTTTGTTCACCTTTCCTCATTTTTGCACAACGCGGAAAAAACAATGATTTTACAGTTACTACATCTCCTTACATTGCAAATGCGTATACAACTTTGTCAGTTG
>CANHJY010000147.1 GCA_947461185.1 Flavobacteriales bacterium | reverse complement strand
GGTGGTGCAGTAACAGTAGTAGCTAACCCTCAGCCAGCAGGAATCAACACCAGCAGTAAAGTGGGTAAGATGGTTAAGAATATGGGTCAAGTTTATGGAGGAAGTTTGGTACAATTAAATGGTCCAATAGATTTCTCTGTAAACAAAACTTTCAAAATGAAAGTGTGGTCGCCAAGAGTGGGAGCAAAAGTGTTATTGAAAGTGGAGAACGCAACTGATGCTTCAATCAATTTTGAAAAAGAAGTATTAACAACAGTGGCGAATACATGGGAAGATTTATCTTTTGACTATACATCAATCAATTCCTCTAATCAGTATCAAAAAATAGTATTGATTTTTGATAACGGAACCATGGGAGATGGCTCATCCAACTTTACGTTCTACTTTGATGATATCAGATTAATAACAGCACCAGTAATTTCAAATGTACCAGCACTTCCATTGGATTTTGAATCATCAACTATTAATTATGCATTTGTTGATTTTGATGGTGGGAATGCTTCTGTTGTCAGCAATCCTCAACCTTTACCTTTAGGAATTAATGTAAGTCCTAAAGTGGCGAGGATGATTAAAAATGCTGGCCAGCCTTGGGGCGGAAGTACGCTAATGTTGAATACGCCAATTGATTTTTCTATCAATAAAACTTTCAAAATGAAAGTGTGGTCACCAAGAGTAGGAGCTAAAGTGTTGTTGAAAGTTGAAAATGCAACCAATTCCGGAATTAATTTTGAGAAAGAAGTATTAACAACAGTTGCAAATGCATGGGATGAATTAACATTTGATTACAGTACAATCAATACTTCAAATCAATATCAAAAATTAGTCTTCATTTTTGAAAATGGAACAGTGGGTGATGGCTCATCTAATTTTACTTTCTATTTTGATGATGTAAGACTTACCGTTGGTGGAACTCCTGTAAACAACAAAACTCAGATGTCGATTCCTTTGACCTTTGATGACAATAATGTGAACTACAGTTTCATTGGATTTAGTGGAGCAGAACAATCATCAGTAGTTGTTGACCCAACTTTATCTTCTAATCAGGTTGCTAAGGTGGTGAAAACTGCTGCTGCGCTTTCGGATGCCGGAACTGTTATTACAGATTCATTAGGAAGAGGGTTCACTAACAGAGTGCCATTCTCGATAAATAACACCAAGATGACTGTTCGCGTTTGGTCGCCAGATGCTGGTATAAAAGTGAGATTGAAATTAGAAGAACACAACAGTCCTTTACATTCAGTAGAAACCGAAGCTACGGTAACCACTGCATCTGGATGGCAAACATTAACTTTTGATTTCTCTGACGAATCAGCAAATACAACGCCACTTAATTTGAATTACAATTACGACAAAGCAACTATCTATTTTGATTATGGAGTTGCTGGATCTGCTGCAGGTGAGAAAACTTATTATTTTGATGATTTAATGAGTAAAGCAACAGATAACTCAACAAATACAAATGATTTGTTGGATCAGGTTTCATTATATCCTAATCCATTTGTAGATTATTTGAACATTGATAATCAAAATAAAACACCTCTTGAAATCAGAGTTATTGACATGGCTGGTAAAACAGTTAAAAGAATAACCAGTACTAATAGTGTAATTCAAATAAATATGCAAATTTATCCAGCCGGCGTGTATATATTGCAGATAGTTAATAAAGTAAATGGTATTAAAACATCTAAAAAAGTAATTAAAAAATAATTAATGAAAACAGCATATTCCAGAGTTAGAATAGTGCTATTGTTTTGTGGGTTGAGTTTATCATCGAATAAACTCTTCTCGCAAAAAAAATCGCCGAATGAAATAAAAATAGATGAATTGATTAAAAAAATGAGCATCGAAGAGAAGGTAGGCCAGATGGCTCAAATTACGCTTGATGTGTTGGGTTTAAAGGAAGGCGCAGATCCTTTTGTATTGGATAATAATAAAGTTCAGGATGCTATTGTAAAGTATAAGCTGGGTTCGGTTTTAAATACTTCAAATAATAAAGCTATGTCAACCACGGCATGGAATGAAGTGGTTAAAAATCTGCAAAATCAAACCAGTAACACTAAATTAAAAATTCCATTGATTTATGGATTTGATGCAATACACGGAGCTACTTATGTTGATGGAGCTACTTTTTTCCCTCAGCCCTTAGGACAAGCAGCAACCTGGAACAGAGAGTTAGTTCACAAAGCAGCCTCAATTACTGCGTATGAATGCAAAGCAACCGGTGTGGCATGGAATTTTTCACCTGTGTTAGATTTAGGGGTAAATCCTTGCTGGGCAAGACTATGGGAAACCTTCGGTGAAGATCCTTATCTGACTTCTCAAATGGGAGTCCAAGTTATTGATGGATATCAAAATCCTTTGGGCGACAAGAAAAAAATATTGGCTTGTTTAAAGCACTATATCGGTTACTCTGATCCCAAAACCGGAAAAGACAGATCAAATGCATGGATGTCTGAAAATTATTTACGTGAATACCATCTTCCTTCTTTCAGATCAGGCGTAAAAGCAGGAGCAAGAACAGTGATGGTGAATTCGGCTTTAATCAACGGTATCCCAACTCATATCAATAAGTATTTATTAACTGATGTATTAAAAGGAGAATTGGGTTTCACCGGTTTTGTTGTTACAGACTGGCAGGATATTGATAATGTTTGTAAGCGAGACAATATCGTTTCAACTAACAAAGAAGCATTGATGCTCGCTATAAATGCGGGGATTGATATGGCGATGATTCCCTACGAATACAAAACATTCATAACCGATCTTATTGCTTTAGTTAAAGAAAATAAAGTTCCGGTGAGCAGAATAGATGATGCGGTAAGAAGAATATTAAGAGTGAAATATGAATTGAATTTATTTTCAACTCCATACACAATCAGCAATGATTATCCTGATTTCGCTTCTGCTGAATTTCAACAGGTGGCTTATAATGCTGCGACGGAATCTATAACCTTATTAAAAAATAAAAATAATCTGCTTCCTATTTCAACAAAATCTAAAGTTTTAGTGACTGGCCCTAACGCTAATAATATGCGTTGTTTAAATGGGGGTTGGTCATATTCATGGCAGGGAGAAAAAACAGAAATGTTTGCATCGAAGTACAATACTATTTTAGAAGCACTTCTAAAAAACTTTGGAAACGAAAATGTTTCATTTGTTCAGGGTGTAGCTTATAAAATGAATGGCAAGTATTTTGAAGATTCTATAGTAAATGTGAATGAAATCTCAAATGCTGCTTCTAACGTGGATTATATTATTTTATGTTTGGGTGAGAACAGCTACACAGAAAAACCCGGAGATTTGAATGATTTGAATTTGTCCGACAATCAAATCGCATTGGCTGAAGCAGCTATAAAAACGGGTAAGCCGGTGGTATTGATTTTGAATGAAGGAAGACCCAGAAATATCTCAAGGATAGAGCCTTTTTGCTCAGCGATCATTGATTTATTCATTCCGGGCAACTATGGTGCTGATGCCTTAGCTGATATTTTATCTGGTAAAGTTAATCCAAGCGGAAAGCTACCGGTAACGTACCCACGCTATGTTAACGCTTTAACCAATTATATTCATAAGCCTTCAGATGAACAATCTAATCCTCAGGGCGCTTATGATTATTCTGCCGATTATAATCCTTTGTTTGATTTCGGTTATGGTTTGTCATTCACTTCATTCAACTACAGCGATTTGAAAATCAATAAGTCTTCATTTAATGTAAATGATACACTTCAAATTTCAGTTAAGGTAAAAAATACAGGTGCTGTAAAAGGTAAAGAAGTGGTTCAGGTTTATGTAAGTGATGTTGTAGCCTCGTTAACTCCTGATGTTAAAAGATTAAGAGCATTTGATAAAATGGAGTTGAATGTAAATGAAGAAAAAGTGTTGAGCTTCAAAATTCCAGTGAATGATTTGGCTTTCGTAAACTCGAATAATAAATTGACATTGGAAAAAGGGAAATTTATTTTAAAAATTAATTCTTTACAACAGGAATTTAATTTAAATAACAGTAAAATCTGGTAAACTATGAAAATGGGTTTGATTAAGAGAGGGCAATTTGTAATTGCATTAATGTTGTCTGTTTTTATGTTGAAAGAAAGCCAAGCGCAATATAAATACAATAAGATGGTGTGGTTTGATGAGTTCAATTGCATTGGTAATGTGGTTGATTCTACTAAATGGAGTTATGATTTAGGAAATGGTTGTCCTGAATTATGCGGATGGGGCAACAATGAGTATCAATACTATACTCAAAGACGTTTGGAGAATGCAAGAGTAGAAGATGGTAATTTAGTCATTGAAGCCAAAAAGGAAGATTATCTCAATTCAAAATATACTTCTGCCAGATTGGTAACCAAAAATAAAGCCGACTGGAAATATGGGAGATTTGAAATAAGAGCCAAAATCCCTCGTGGGAAAGGCATATGGCCTGCAATCTGGATGTTACCTACAAAAATGAAATATGGTATCTGGCCTCATAGCGGAGAAATAGATATTATGGAAAATGTGGGATACTGGCCCGACTCCTTATTTGGTACAGTTCATACCGGTGCTTATAATGGAATGAAAGGCACTCAAAAATCAGGAAGTGTTTATGTGAAAGAAATGGCTGATGATTTTCATGTTTTTGGTATGGAATGGACAGATAAAACTGTGAGTTTTTTTGTTGATGGAAAAAAATATCATGAATTTAAAAATGATGAAACAAACACTGAAGCCTGGCCATTTAATCAGGATTTTCATTTGATATTAAACATTGCAGTAGGAGGCAATTGGGGCGGTAAATACGGCGTTGATGATTCTATTTTTCCTCAAAAAATGTTGGTAGACTACATCAGGGTTTATCAGTAAGTTTGATTCGCTGCGCTGGTTTAATAAGTTTAATGGTTTAAGGTTTAATAGTTTAATCACCTCCCCAACTATTCAATCTCTTAGCGTAACTCAGCGTTCTTATTTCTCAGCGGTAAAAAATCAAACCACAAAGAACAAGAGCAAAGGAGTTTACGCAGAGGAAGTCTCTAAATTACCCAACCAACTTTTATTTGCCACAAAGGCGCTAAGCCACAAAGTTTCGCTAAGTTGAAAACAACAAACAACAAACCAAAGACAACAAACCAAAGACAACAAACCAAATCACCCAATCTCCAAATCATCAAATCATCAAATCCCCAAATCATCAAATCATCAAATCCCCAAATCATCAAATCAACTAAAAATTGTAATATTGTATTCAATTTTCCAAGTACGTGAATAATAAGAAGTTCGGGTTATTAGCTGCTATTTCTATAGTAATTGCCAATATGGTGGGCACTGGTGTTTTTACCAGCTTAGGTTTTCAATTAATTGATTTGAAAAACATGAACGCCATCATAGCACTCTGGGTGCTTGGAGGTTTTATAGCCATATTGGGTTCATTTTGCTATGCCGAATTAAGTTCAGCTTTTCCAAGATCG
>CANHJY010000146.1 GCA_947461185.1 Flavobacteriales bacterium | reverse complement strand
TTCTATTCGCAAACCATTCAAAAGTGAAACAACGCGAATGCCTTGTAAACCTCTCACTACTGGCTTGGCTATTGCATTTCCTGTTGATGTATTGTAAACACCAGGTATTTGAGCTAGCGATTCTCCAAGATTTAAATTGGAAATCGCATTCAATTCGCTCAGCTTTCTTGTTTCAATGCGAATAGCATTTTCCTTTTGCAAAGAACTTTGCGGCCCTGAAACGGTAATTTCATCCAGTTCAATATGTTTAGAGCTTAGAACTATTTTACCATCCCAATTCAGGAGATTTTTGGATAATACCGTTGTTTCATAACCGGGAGCTGAAATCTTCAATGTAAATTTTTCAGGAAGTTTTCCTTGGATTTCAAAATAACCTTCTACATTCGATTTAACACCTAGATCAATTTCAATGATCATAATATTGGCAAAGGAAACAGCATTATTGGTTACAGCATCTTTGACAGTACCAAATACCTTTTGGGATAATAATACACGTGTTGACATCAATGCCAAACACATTAAAATAAAAAATTTCACTTAAAATTTTGTTTACGAGATGAGTACTTAATAATTAAGACTGATTACGAAACAAACGAGGGGGGCCCGCGAAGTGTAAAACCTTTGAGACTGGAATTGAACGAAAACGCTTCATCCACAATATCGTATAAACTGGAAGAAGCGCTAAAATTAAAATTAAGTTGGAATGGTGTTTCAATTTCACCTAAATCAAAATCACAAGCAAAACAATTATCTTTTTCGAAGTGTACTTTTCCTGATAGTTCAACTTCATTATGATCATGACAATCATGCCACCAAACACGAGGTGTTATGGCAATGAAAAAGCCAAGGAGTATGAATAACGATATGAATTTTCTAAATTTCAAAAATTAAATTTCAGAAGATTAAAATTACATTATTCCATTTTCTTTCAAACATTTTTTAACTTTTTTTTCGTGCTGAGCCCTTTCCTTTGGGGTACGATTTGGATCAATTATTTTAAAGGCTTGACACTTTTTATCAATTTCATCAAATCTAGTGAGCAATTTATCCAATTCCTTATCTGAAAGTTTTTCGTTATTCAAAGCTTTGTTCAAGGAGTCACCTTTAACTACACAATTACAAAAATCCCATTGTTCGCCATATTTCTCGGTAATCACCTTCATTGATTTTTTTAAATCATCGGTATTACGGGTACTTTTTATGGTATCCAAATTATTTATTTGAATTGCTTCACCTAACGTCTGACGTTCAACATTTTCAAACATTAGGCATGCTTTGCATTCGGAGCACGACTCTTTAGTGTGACATGAAAATAGAACAAATACAAGAAAAAAGAATACATAAAATTTTTCCTTATATCTGTTCATTGAATGATGGATTATTAGTCCGCGATTTGATGGGAAATTGCAGCTTTATCGAATCTTATTTTCGTGCCATCAGAACTTAATAATATTGTTGAGTCCGAAACCTCAAGAACTTTACCATGCACACCACCTAGGGTTACCACTTTGTCTCCAGGTTTTAAACTTTCTCTTAATTTTTTTAGTTCCTTTTGTTTTTTTGCTTGAGGTCTAATCATAAAAAAATACATGATCACGAAGACCAATAACATCATAATTAAACTTCCTCCACCTCCTGACATAATTTCTATTTTTTGATTAATTAATTTTTAACTTTTGCTTTGATTACTACTTCTGTAACAGAAGGCTCCGTATTAGCAACAATTCGAACGGACTTAGATATGTCTCCTGAGCTCGTCTTTTCTGTATCCACTTCAGCCTTAATTACAGCTTCACTTCCAGGAGCAATAGGTTTTTCAGGTTTTTCAGCAACTGTGCATGTACAAGAACCTTTAACTTCAGATACCACCAGTGGGTATTTCCCTGTATTTTTAACAGTAAAAACTGCAGTTATTATCTCACCTTTTACAACGTCTCCTGCATCATATATTGGATTTACAACGATAGTTGTTTTGTTTCCAACTTCCACATTTTCTCCTCCTTCTGCTGAAGCTGAATCATCTCCGCAACTTGAGAGCAACATTATTCCTGTAAATAATAAAATAACTTTTTTCATATTCTCTAATTTAATAAACCGCGACCTATTTTTCTAATTTTATTTTGATTAGTCAAAATTTGTATTGATTTGTCTAATATTCCATTTATAAATCCATTGCTTTTTGGAGTACTATAATATTTTGAAATCTCGATATATTCATTTAGCGTAACTTTCGTTGGTATGGAATTAAAAATTTGCAATTCAGTAATAGCCATTTTCATTAAGATGACATCCATTTTTGCAATTCGATCCAATTCCCAATTTTTGGTTAATTCATCAATCAACCGTTCATTATCCTTGTCCATCGAAATGGTTTTTCTAAGAAGGGTCTTAACAAATTCTTCCTCATCATCATCCTTCTTATACAAAGGTAATAATTCAAATTCAGAAAGTTCCTGCTGCATCTTTAATGTTTTTAGCACCATAGAGCAAGATAAATCAATATCATCCATCCAAAAAATACTCTCTTCTTCGAAGAAGTTATAAAGGTATGGAGAATTTGCAATTTCGACTTTAAACAAATCCAAACAAAAAGAAAGATCTGCTTCAAAATTAACTTCATCACTATTCATGTGATGCATGTAGGTCTCTGAATCTTTAATCTGCAAAAACATTTTTCTGAAAATTTCTTTTTTTTCAGCTCCAACCCAATTTATTTTTTTTGATTCTGAAATTTTACGCAAATCCTTGGATCCTTCAAGTTTTTCAATTAAAAGATTCGATACAAATTTTAAGTTAGGATTTAAGTCCTCTGTTGTCGGTCTAATCTTTTTCTTATTTTCCTCAATCCTACTCGAGGCTATTGTTTTCAATTCTGTGAAACTCAATAAAAGATAGATATATAAGTCATAAATTTTATCAACCGACTGAAGCAAACTTTTTTCCGTCTTTTCATAATTATCCTCATTCGACTGAAAATAAGCATACAAAGTTTGCAATACTTTAATTCTAAGATGTCGACGATTTAGCATATATTAAAGAGGTAATTTAACTTTACCAATAGCTTCTATTCTTTCCTCTGCCATTTTATTAGCAATCTTGAAAGCTGGAATCCCTTCTTTTTGGGACCTAGAGATAATGTTTTCTATGGTTGAATATATTTCTTCGGCTTTAGTCATTGCCCATGCAGAGGACAAACCTTTAACCTCTGAATAACAATTAATAACCCCGCCAGCATTCAATGCAAAATCAGGTGCATAAATAATATCCTTATCCATGACCATTTTTCCATGAACTTCTTCAACTTTTAACTGATTATTCGCTGCGCCTGCAATTATGGAACATTTCAACCGCGACAAAGTGTCATCATTTACTGTTGCTCCAAGTGCACATGGTGCATATACATCAACATCTAAATCATAAATTTCATCCAAACCAACTACCCTAGCGCCATATGAACTTGCAACCCTGTGAAGCGTTGGTTCATGAATATCAGTTATATAAATTTCAGCACCTTCCTTTGATAATGCCTGAACAAGATATTCACCAACGTGACCAACCCCTTGAACAGCAATCTTTTTACCATGTAAGCTATCGTTACCGAAACGTAGTTTAGCACAAGCTTTCATACCAACGTAAACACCATGTGCAGTAACTGGTGAAGGATCACCACTTCTTCCTGGTAAACCTACGACATGATTTGTCTCCATGTTAACAAACTCCATATCGGAAGTATTAATACCTACATCTTCTGCTGTAATATATTTTCCGCCTAAACTCTCAACAAACTTCCCGAATCTTCGCATCAGTGCTTCAGATTTCATTGACCTGGAATCACCAATAATAACTGCTTTCCCTCCACCAAGATTCAATCCTGAAATTGCATTTTTGTATGTCATTCCTCTTGAAAGTCGAAGAACATCATTCAAAGCTTCCATCTCATTTGAATACTTCCACATTCTTGTTCCACCCAGCGCAGGACCAAGAACTGTATTATGCACTGCGATAATAGCCTTAAGACCTGTTTCGTTGTCGTTACAAAAAAGAAGTTGCTCGTGATTGTATTTCGACATTTGAGCAATTACAGGATCTACGCTCAAATCTACATTTACAATGTCTTTCACCTCAAACATAATTTAGAGACACGTGTTTAATTAATTCACTTGGATTGCCTAATTTTGAATTTTTTAAAGCAATCGTGGGCACAAAAATAACAAATTTAATCAGATGAAATCGCTACGCTCACTTAACAAATATTTCATAAAATATAAATGGCGCTTTACGCTTGGGGTGATATTTGTTTTTATTTCCAATTATTTTGGAGTTCAAATGCCTCTGTATGTTAAAGATAGTATCGATCAGTTATTATCGGGGACGTATATTAAAGGAATAAACGACGTTATATGGTTATCCTTAAAACTAGGTGGCATATACATGTTACTTTCAGCATGCAGCGGGCTCTTTTTGTTTTTTATGCGTCAAACAATAATTGTAATGTCAAGATTTATTGAATATGACATCAAAAATGAAATTTACGACCATTATCAAAAACTGAGTTACTCCTTTTACAAAAAGAATGCAACCGGTGATCTAATGAATAGAATTACTGAAGATGTAAGTCAGGTTAGAATGTATTTGGGCCCAGGGATTATGTATACCATAAATCTAATTGCGTTGTTTTTGTTGGTGATATTTCAGATGATTGCCATCAATCCCACGCTGACCTTGTTCGTATTATTGCCATTGCCCCTGATGTCTTTTCTAATTTACAAGGTATCCACAAAGATGAATTTATTGAGTAAAAATGTTCAATCTGAGCAATCTATGCTTTCCACTATTGTTCAAGAAAGTTTTTCTGGGATTAGAATAATAAAAGCATTTAATAGAGAAAAAGAATTTCATGCAAAGTTCAATCATACAGCTGAAAACTATTTCAAAAAAAGCATGTCATTGGTTTTGGTGAATGCTTTGTTTATGCCAACTATCGTTTTTTTAATCGGCTTAAGTACCCTTTTATCTATTTATTTGGGAGGAATAATGTCATACGACAGCGAAATATCATTAGGCGGAATCGTAGCATTTATTTTCTTTGTCAATAAATTAACCTGGCCATTTGCCAGTATTGGATGGGTAACATCTATCAATCAAAGAGCTGCGGCATCTCAAACAAGAATCAATGAATTTCTTCAAATTCAACCTGAGATAATATCGAATAACGAACCATTTGAATTCAATGGGGCCATATCATTCAGAAATGTAAGCATGACTTACCCCAATACAGGAATCAATGCCTTATCCAATGTTTCATTTCATATTGACAATGGAAAAACCCTAGCCATATTGGGTAATACAGGAAGTGGGAAATCTACTATAATCAATCTACTACTTCGACAATTCGACCCTACCGAAGGGGAAATTTTGATCGACAATAAACCTTTAAAACAAATAAATCTTAATGCTTTTAGAAATGTTACCGGTGTTGTTCCACA
>CANHJY010000145.1 GCA_947461185.1 Flavobacteriales bacterium | reverse complement strand
CAAACCGTTTTCCTTTTATGTAAACAGTTTTGATCTTTCCAGTTTATTTGCCGGCAAACTCCATGCGCTTTTGTTTCGAAAATGGAAAAATCGTGTAAAAGGAAGAGATTGGTACGACATGGAATGGTACATTCGGAAAGGAGTTACGCTTAACATGAACCATTTTCTACTTCGCGCTATCGAAACAGAGGACTGGAAAAAAGACCAAATAACCGGAGAAGAAATTCTTGATTTACTCAAACAAAAAATCGATACTGTTTCCTTCAAGGCAGTAAAGGAGGATGTTCAAAAATTCATCAAAGACGACGGGCAATTGGAAATTTGGAGTGCGAAATATTTTAATGATTTGGTAGAGAGAATTAAGTTTTGTTAATGAATGAAATAGTTCAATTATAAGGATAAATAAATGAACTAACAATTAGCAAATAAAACCAAATAATCTCATTTTACCATTTTTATGGTATTCAACTTTTCTCAATCAAAATATACATTTGTCTCGTTATTTATATTTAATCTAAATAAAGATGAGGTTTGTTTTACTGTCCCTATTGTTTGTCGTTACAGTCAATCTATTTAATGCTCAAACAACAGATGATACGCTTAAATACAAAGAAATGAATGTAATTACCATTATGGGCCCAAACTCCAAACTACTTGCAGGATCCGGTATGGTAATTAACGAACTAACTTTGGCAAAAATAAATCAACCAGATATAAATAAGGTGTTGCGGATGATTCCTGGTGTAAATATTCGCGATGAGGAAGGGTTTGGATTACGTCCGAATATTGGATTGAGGGGAACCCCCGTAAATCGAAGTGCAAAGATTACCTTAATGGAAGATGGTGTTTTAATTGCACCGGCGCCATATGCAGATCCTTCGGCATATTATTTCCCAACTTTTGCTAGAATGCAAGGTGTAGAAGTATTGAAAGGAAGCAGCCAAATAAAATATGGTCCTTATACAATCGGAGGAGCTGTAAATTTACTCTCAACTGCTATCCCCTATTCTTTTAAAGGACTTATTCAAGGGGGGTATGGAAGTTATGGCACAAATCAGCAGCATATTTGGATTGGCGACAGCAGGGAACAATTTGATTATGTTTTTGAAGTCAATAGGATCGCAAGCAATGGATTTAAACAACTCGATAGTGGAGGAAATACGGGATTTGATCGTCGTGATTTTATGGGGAAAGTACGTTGGCATTCATTAGCAGAAGCAAAAATTCAGCAATCAGTTACATTTAAATTTGTTCGTTCAGAAGAAATTGGAAATGAAACTTATTTGGGTCTGACTTTCGAAGATTTCATGGAAAACCCGTTGCGAAGATATTCTGGAACACAAAAAGACATTCTAAACATGAATCATAGTCTTTTCACTTTGAGTCACGCTATCAGTTTTACGTCTACTTTGAAAGTGAACACAACTGCATATTTGGGTCATACATTCAGGGATTGGGCTCGGGCTAACAGTTTTGGTGGACAAAGTATCAATGCCATTTTAAGTGATCCGAATACTAATTCCGTGGGCTATGGAATTATGACTGGACGAACTGATGGTGATATTATTTATAGAAGTGCCGCAAGGACATATTATTCGAGAGGAATTCAGAGTCAATTGACCAAGGATTTTCGAAGTGGGAGATTAAGAAATTTAGATCATAGAATTCAAGTTGGAGGTCGATATCATGAAGATCAAGCAGATCGTTACGGTACCCAGAGTACTTATTCAATGACCAACGGAATAATGGTTATGAAAACTGCAGGAATAAATGGCAATCAAGAAAACCAAATACGAAATGCTAAAAGTGCATCAGGTTTTGTTAATTATGAAATTGGTTTAATGAAATTTAAGTTAACACCTGGATTGCGTTATGAGTATATCGAGATGGAATTTCAAAATTACGGAACCGCAGACTATTCAAGAGTAGGAACAAACTTAGAAAAAGGCGCGAATTTTTTATCTGTTTGGATTCCAGGAGCTACGTTATTTTACGAAATCAACAAAAAGATGAACGCCTTTTTCGGAGCTCACAAGGGATTCTCGCCTCCTGGTATGCCATCAGTCAATTCAACAAATGGACAAGCAATGGAGGAAACTGCAATTAACTATGAACTCGGCTACCATTTTAATGGTGACAAACTAAGTATTCAGGCAGTAGGATTTTACAGTGATTTTGCAAATATTTTAGGGTCTGATAATATTTCTGGTGGAGGTGCAGGAAGCGGAGATATGTTCAATGCTGGTCGTGCATTAATTCAGGGATTTGAATTCAGTATGGATTATAATTTCAAATCTGATGCAACGAATTTGACTTTTCCTATTCGCATTGCATACACCTATACAAATGCTCGCTTCAAAGAAACCTTTGTAAATGGCGGCGGCGATTGGGGAAGCGGACAAATCAACTCGAACGATTTAATTCCATTCATAACTCCTCATCAAGGAATGTTTAGCTTGGGTATTGAAAACTATAAATTTAATATGACAATAAGTGGCCGTTATGTTGGTTTAACGAGGACGAAACCTGGTCAAGATGAAATTATGATTCCTGAATCCAACGACAACTTCGCGCAAGTCAATTCAATAGCAGCTTATACCATTTTCGATTTAAGTGCTAATTATTATATCAATAAAATGTGGACGATTTATTCAACCATTAACAATTTTACCAATAACCAAAGTATTGTCGCTAATTTACCTCAAGGGTATCGTCCAGCTATGCCAATTGCGATAAATCTTGGAGTGAAAGTTAATTTATGAAAGGACGTTGTTCAAGGTTTAAGAAGGTTCAAGGTTTAAGAAGGTTCAAAGTTTAAGAAGGTTTAAAATTAAACATTGAACTTTAAACATTGAACTCAAAAAAGCGTCATTTGATCTTCATCATCTTTTGACTTGGTAAAATCCCATTCAACAGTTGTTCCGTCGGAAGGTGTATCTGTTTCTTCCCCATCTACTTCATTGTCAATTGATTCAGTAACCTCAATTGCTTCGTCTTCCGGCCAGGGTTCATCGCCTTCAATTTGATGGGTTAATACCACCTCTTTAACCTTCAATTTGGTCAACTGATTACCTTGGGCTTTCATTCCTTTAACATCGATGAAATCCGTAATTGAAACAATATTATCAGGAAGGTTTTTCGTCTCTTTGAGTAACTTATTGTATATAATTCGAATTTGCGGTTTGAATGCTGTTGATACAACATCTAAATAGGATCCTTCCGTTTCGCTTATAAAGGAAACTTTTTTATCCGAAGTTACCTCACAAAGGAAACGCTTTACAAAATGAAGTTCTTTTTCGCCATCGTAGTATACCGCTGACAACGGTCTCTCAGGATACCATTTTTCGATATGTACCATATCTTCATCAAAGTGATTGGATAAATCGAAGTTGGTCAAGCGGTACTCTCCTGTTTTGTATAGCGTAAGAATTTTGTCTTCACCTTTAAACGCACCAAGAAACCTTCCTCTACCTTCATCATTTAATCTACCTACGACGTCATCGAACCAGATTTTACGAGCTGCTAAAGTAGATCCACCAACTTCTTTTTGGGTAATTTTCTGAACGATTTCTTTAGTCACACGGTTACCTGCAGATTGACGACCTTTAATAAGAAGTTCACCCATATCTACATCGAAACGCAATCTTTTGAGGTGCGGTCTCGGTCTCAACAAAACGTTTACAACTTCACGTTCACCATTTGGATGCACAGAGAAATAAAGCATTTTAGATCCTTTTGTACCTCGTGTCAAATCGTATTCGGTATCACGTGTGATGGAATTCACATAAAATCGTTTCATCATTGTTGAACCGCCAACACCATCTTGATAAATCAAGTGATAAATTGTGCGCTTATCTCCTTTTTTCCATACATCTGCATGAACTATACCTTTGCCAACAAATTTCTTATCTGCGACCTTTGTCACCATCATTTTTCCTGTTTGAAAGAAAATAATGACATCATCAATTTCAGAACAATCGTTAACTGGTTCATTCTTTTTCAATCCATAACCTATAAAACCTTCCTCGTAATCAACGTAAAGTTTTCTATTGGCAATAATAACTTTGGTAGCACTAATGGTATCAAAAACTCGTATTTCAGTTTTTCTCTCTCTTCCAGCACCGAATCGTTTTTTCAGGTCTTTATAGTAATCAATAGCGTATTCAATCAGATTAGCCAAGTGATCTTTAACTACTTTGATTTCCTCTTCAATTTTCAGCAACAATTCATCTGCTTTATCCGAATCGAAACGTGTAATACGAATCATAGGAATCTGCGTTAACTTGTGCAAATCCTCATCTGTAATTTCACGGATAAATTGCTTTTTAAATTTTTCAAACCGTTTGTATAGGTATTCGTAAAGTGAAGTTTTATCGCTGTACAATTTAAAGTCGATATACATCTCCTCACGGATGAATATTTTTTCCAAGGTTGAAAAATGCCATTGTTTTTCGAGCTCATCCAATTTTATTTCCAACTCAAGCTTGAGTAATCTTACAGTATGATCGGTATTGATTTTCAAGATTTCACTAACCCCTAAGAACCGTGGCGTATCTTTATCTATTATGGATGAATTCGGTGATATCGAGACTTCACAATCAGTGAAAGCGTATAATGCATCAATGGTTCTGTCTGGAGAAACTCCAGGAGCAAGATGAATAATAATTTCTGCCTCCGCAGCGGTATTATCTTCAATTTTCTTAACCTTTATTTTTCCTTTCTCATTTGCCTTGATTATCGATTCTATCAATGATCCCGTAGTTGTACCGAAAGGAATCTCGTGAAGAACGAGTGTCTTGTTGTCCAACTTTTTAATTTTGGCACGCACTCGAACTTTCCCCCCTCGCAGTCCATCATTATAATTCGAAAAATCGGCCATACCACCGTTAAGGAAATCAGGTAGTATCTCAACTTTCTTTCCTCTCAAATGATTGATTGACTGATCAATCAACTCGACAAAATTATGTGGCAAAAACTTACAAGCCATTCCAACAGCAATACCTTCAGCGCCTTGAGCCAGAAGGAGCGGGAATTTTACAGGAAGTTGCTCAGGTTCTTTATTTCTTCCGTCGTAGCTTGAAAGCCAACTTGTTGTTTTTGGATTAAAGACAACATGACTGGCAAATTTTGATAAACGCGCTTCAATATATCTAGGCGCTGCTGCGCCATCTCCAGTTAATGTATTCCCCCAGTTTCCTTGACAATCGATTAATAAATCTTTTTGTCCAAGCTGAACGAGGGCATCACCAATAGATGCATCACCATGTGGATGATATTTCATTGTATTACCAATGATATTAGCCACTTTATTGTAGCGGCCATCATCCAATTCCTTCATAGAATGTAGGATACGACGTTGCACTGGTTTCAAGCCATCGTATAATGATGGCACAGCGCGTTCTAGGATTACATAACTGGCATAATCAAGAAACCAATTTTGATACAAACCACCAACTGGTACAATTTTCTCATCCACTGATTTATTATCAAAAGGATTAGCAGACTCCTTTTGATCGTTATTTATATCTTCAACGTCGTCCTCTGCCATAAATTATGAAGCTAT
>CANHJY010000144.1 GCA_947461185.1 Flavobacteriales bacterium | reverse complement strand
AATCTGAATGATATCATTCCAAGCCGGAAATTTACCTAATTCGGGAATGTCTTCATTAACAATCTTATTAAACAAATCAAACTGTGAAATTTCATCAGTGTTATATGGTGTTTTTCCATTCAGCATGAAATAAAGATTCATGCCAAGTGCATAAATATCTGATCGATGATCGATAGACTTTTCACCCCTAACTTGTTCAGGACTCATGTATACCGGTGTACCCATTTGAGTTCCCGTTTGTGTCATATCGTTTCCAGTGCCAAAAACTTTTGCAATTCCAAAATCTAAGACTTTTATCATGCCATTGGGCTCAATAAAAATGTTTGAAGGTTTAATATCACGATGCACGATTCCTTTATCGTGTGCATATGAAAAAGCCGAGCATATCTGTTTAAAAATATCTTTAACTTCCGTTTCTGGAAGCCCCTTTTTAGACTTTACATATTGATCAAGCTCCTCTCCTTTCAATAACTCCATCACAATAGCAACAACATCACCATGATCTTCGAAATCGAGAACTTTTGTAATATTAGGATGACTCAAACTTACCATGAAGTTCGCTTCATTTTCAAAACGCTCACGTATTTGCGTGTTTCGCGCTAAAATAGGATTTAGGACTTTTACGGCTACCTTATTTCCGAGTTTGACGTGCACGCCTTCATATACACATGCCATTCCACCTTGACCAATCACTCGGCTTAGCTGGTATTTTCCTATAGTTTGATTGAGAAATTCCAAAACAGCTATGAATTTTGCAAATATAAAATGAAGATCATTAAAAGAATAGCGATGTAAATTATGATGACGTCAAGATAAAATTTCCAACCTTTTTTTTTCGTTTCATCAATTATAGGTACATTTTTTTGAAATTTTTTAGGTGAACTTCCGAAAATAATGTGTTCCCAATCCACATATTGTTCGTCACCGACTTGAATTGTATCGCCTGATTTTAATATAACCGGTTCATAAATTTTAGAACCATTGACAATGGTACCATATTTCGAATTTCGATCAGTTAGAAAGACATTACCATGTGGGTCGACAAAAATTTCTGCATGATTTCTAGAAACTGTGATATGATCGATAACGATTTCATTATCATCAGCGCGACCTATTTTAAAAAACCTCGGTTGCTTTTCCATAATACAATATTACCTTATTTTAATTGAATCTTTCATTTTCAGACTGATATAGATACCAACAAAAAATAAAAGTGCCATCGTAACAACAATTGCCGCATCTAGTTTCAAGCTATTTGAGGCTTGGCCAAATAAAGATTCAAAAGTTTCCATATGAAACCCTTTTTGCAATTCTTCAGCAGCGTTGACCTTAACATCATGAATTGGAATTCCTTCTTTACCTTGATTGGCTAATTCGATTGCTTTTTTCATATCAGGAGCTTGCATCAGCACATCTCCTTGAATAAAAGAGAATCCTTCATTTCCCCATCTCGACAAAGTTAAATAACTGAGCATTTCGACTACAGCATTTGGAATTTTTGCAACTGCTCCTGCCAACATTACTTGAGGAATCAAAATAATAGGTACTATCGTCATGACTTTTTCTGTTGTTGACACAATAGCAGAAATGAAAAGCCCCATCATGGTAGCACAAATCGATAATGCAAACATCCAGAAAAAAGTATACGGCACATTATTCCATGCTGGATCGAGGTCACTATACCTAAAAGCAATAATCATTGTAAAAAGCAGCGATTGAATTGCAGCAAAAGTTCCCAACACAATTAATTTCGAAAAAATGTAAGTTACAATTCGCTGATTGAACATGCGTTCCCTTTTATAAATGGATTGTTCACAAACAATTTCTCGCGCAGCATTATTGGCGCCAAACCAAACAGCACAAACTGCCATCAAAAAAAGTACTGAAGCATTTACCGTATCAAATATCAAGCAAAGCAAAGCAGCGATAATTGGGGCTTGCCCAATTAATACCGCAGTATTTAACCCATCATTAAATTTTATTCTAAAATACCGCATAGAAAGCCAGAAAAGTTGACTGAAAAACGAAGTATTATGCAAATTTTTAGGTTTAACAGCAGGTTGAAGTTTAGAATTGTTGTTTGCTTTTGATTCATTGGAAATCCACTTCTTGGCTTGAGGCATCGCTAACTGCGAATATACTTTTACTGTATCCTGCACTCCAAAAAATGACAAGTAGTCATTCACGCCACCTTGATAAACAAAATGTCCGCCCTCAGCAAGAAAAACTACGGTATCCATATAATTCAAATCTTCAGGTTTATGGGTTACCATAACCACCGTTGTACCTTTTTTAGCAAGCGTGCGCAGAATTCCTAAAAACTCTTCTATTGTTTGTGGATCCAATGGCGAAGTAGGTTCATCAAGAAATAGAACTAATGGATTGCTCAAGATTTCAACAGCGATGGCTACTCTTTTTCGTTGACCACCACTAATTTTTCCGACTAAATTTTTTCTGATTTGAGCGATATTTAAATCAACTAAAACCTGTTCTATTTTTTCTTTAACAATTTTATCATCTGCATGTGCAAGCCTCAGCTTTGCTGCGAAGAATAGTGACTGCTCCACAGTAAGGTCAGCATGAACAATATCATCTTGGGGAACATATCCAATTTGCGTTTTGAGATAATCGTAGTTCTTTTCCAAGTCAAGTCCACCTATATAAACCTTACCTGAAGTTGCAGGCGCATCGCCATTTAACGCTTTTAATAAAGTAGACTTTCCGCAACCAGAAGGTCCCATTACAGCAATAAGCGATTGAGCAGGCATTTCAATACTACAGGCATGCAGACCAATCTTACCATTGCTGAAACGCTTTTGAATATTTTCCGCTTTAATAGAAACTTCTGTACTTAGATCTCTAACAGCACCTGAAACAGAAATTTGGTATCTTCCAATAAAGATGGAATCACTTGATGTTATCGTTGTTGAACCAGAAATCTGATGACCATTGACAAAAGTTCCAATTAAAGAACCTAAATCAGAAATCAAGTATTTATTATCTCCTTTTCGTTCAATTTTGGCATGAGCTCTACTGATGGAAGGATGAGATAAAACTAGATCATTATCTGGATTACGACCGATAGTAATTGTACTTTTCGATCGAAATAAATTATCTAAAGTAACCTTGGAATCGAATTGTGCATCGGAAACAGGTGGAATGGAATTAGCAGATGACTGGAAATCATCAGGATTAAAAACTAATTTAACACCATTTGGATTTGCAAATGCTACAATATCTAGCGACCTAACTAAAGTTTGAACTCCTGGAGCAATGCGATTACCATTCACAAAAGTTCCATTTGTACTGCCAAGATCTATGACAAATAATTGTCCATTAGCATCAAATATCAGCTGCGCATGTAAACCAGAAATTTCAGGTCTATCGATACGAACCTGTGCTTTAGCATCTCTACCAACAACAACTTCAGATATTTGTCCGCTCGTAAATGCAAATTTGGATAATAGCCTATTATTATCAACAAAACCAAACTTAAGATTTGAATTACTTACCATGGGATTACATTTGAAATTTGACTGAAGACAAGATGGTATGGCACCTTTTGTTTTAAAGGTATTTCAAAGCGTTCACCATTCCTATTCAACTTTACTTTACCTATTAATAAAAGGTCTAAATTTCCATTTAACACTTTACTCACACCTTGAAAAATTCCACCAAAATGATCAACTTCAAAAATTCCATTTAATGTTTGTGATGCTCCTGCTTTAATCACCTGTTTATCCGAATTAGACCAATTCGCAATGCTCGTTTTCTGCGAGCTATCAAGATATATATCGCATGACACAGATTCTACATTGAAGTCAATTTTGGAATCATTACTCAACTTAAAATCAGCGGTGAGTTTTGTTTTCATGATATCCGATTCAGCAACTTCAATTTTCTCCAAAACGAATTTATTTTTAGAGGCAAGGTTTGAAAAAATTGCACTTTTCATAGGTTGTATTGGCAACCAAATATTGAAGGAGTGACTCGATTTCAATCCCATAAAGGTAAAGCCTCCTGAAATTTCAACTTGTGCTTGTATCGAATCATTAGCGTCGCTTTGCGGAATGTATTGATCAATAGAATCTAGAAAATAATCAATGGTGATCGGTACGCTCGTTTCTCCAGAAGAAATTCGATATTTCTCGATTGAATTGGATTTTCCAATTAAATGGGAATCATACCGAATTGAAATTGCCAAATCATAAGCATTAATTGAAAACCAATTATCACTCTCCAAAGTTAATTCTGAGGACATTGAAAGCATCCCTGGTTTTGTTTTCGTGAAGGATTTATTTTTGATTTGCTTCACATTCGGGGCACCCAATGACATCATGAAAATGCCTGTTACAATCAAGAGCGCAAAAACTGATATCAATATTGCGGGAACAAACTTTTTCATCAAGGTTTATTTACCGCGTTACAATCGAAATTATAATTTGTCAAGATATGGTTATGAGTACAAGCGCCTCGTTTGGCAGAATAAGGATGGGTTCTGAACAAATTGTCAAGCGCGTCATAGGAACCTTCACCGAAGGTGTTTTTCATCCTATCCCAAAGTTCAACAGAAACACATGCGTTAAATCCAGCGGCTATTGCAAGATCAATTCCTTTCATATCGCAATGGGTTTCCTTTTTTTGACCAAAAGATGCTGTAATTGCACCTAAAACCATCGCTCCTTCAGCGGTAAGTAAATTTTCTTTCTGTAAAACTTCATTTA
This sequence comes from Flavobacteriales bacterium, assembly GCA_947461185.1. Classification (GTDB taxonomy): domain Bacteria; phylum Bacteroidota; class Bacteroidia; order Flavobacteriales_D; family Crocinitomicaceae; genus M0103. Next base: position 866 of record CANHJY010000144.1, on the reverse strand, counting down.
TGTGACCTAATTCGTTGTGATAAATTTCATGACCAATTACGCATGCCAATTCATCATTTGATTTACAAAAGTCATACATGGCAGTTGTAATAAAAATCTTTCCTCCAGCTGTAAATGCATTCAATTCATCGGAATCTAATAAAAAGATCGCATATCTAAAACCTTTAGCATCTGGAATGTTACGGGCCAAGATATCAAGCAGGTTTTCAAGATTTTTTAATCTTTTACCAGAACTAACAAAATCATATTGACTTCTTGTATCTTCATAAACCAATTCACCATAATCCATTTCTTCTTTCAAGGTAACTGGTTTAGATAAATTATTGGTAATTTCTTTATCAACGGATTCTAAAACATCAATAGCTTCAGTCATCCCATAATCCGCTTCATCACCTAAGCATGAAAAATCATAGGTTAACTTCTTCTTGTTGCTTTCACTAGTACTTTCCGAATTTAAGATTGGTTGTTCACGAACGTCATTTGGCTTGCTCTCATCAATAATCTCTGGTTCCGCTTTGGAAGAAGTTCCGCTTTCAACACCTCTGAAAACAAAGTAAAGTAATATACCAAGAACCAATAACGAAACACTAGCAATTACAATAGTCCAAACTAATTTATTGTTATTTTTTGTTTCGGGTTCTTCGTGGAAGTATCGTGGATTAGCACTCGTATGCGTTGCTGGTTTTTCATTTTTTTTGAGTCCGGATCTCCACTCATTCCATGGAAGTGGGACATCAATACCCAAACGCACGATGTCATTCGCATGTAAACGAAGCGTTCCGTTTATTTTATTTCCATTAACAAAAGTTCCATTGGTGGAATTGCAGTCTTTCAAAAATGCATTATCAAATTCATCGAAATGGATT
>CANHJY010000143.1 GCA_947461185.1 Flavobacteriales bacterium | reverse complement strand
ATTGTATCATGATTCTCATGATTAATTTCAGGTTTTTTGAAAAGGTCTTTATTCTCTTTTTTCCATTTTTTATATTCTGCATTGACTTCTGGAATTGGTGTTTTTATTCTCTGAAAACCCTGATCTAAAGCAAATTGCTTTGCCCCCTCACCTACCAACATTACGTGTTGCGTTTTTTCCATTATTGCTCTTGCAACTGAAATAGGATGTTCAACGCCTTCAAGACAACCCACAGAACCGCAGTTCGAATTTTCATCCATAATGCAAGCATCCAAAGTAACATGACCTGACCTGTCGGGCATCCCTCCTATTCCTACGCTTCTATTCGTGACGTCAGCTTCAGTTATGCGAACACCTGATTCAACCGCATCAAGCGCCTTTCCTCCGTTTGACAGCACTTCCCAAGCTGCTTTATTTGCTGCAATTCCATGATTCCATGTAGAAATAACAACAGGAGTGGAAGTCAATCTATGCTCAGCTGAAGCTAAAACTTTTGAGGCCTTGATGGGATCAATAAAACCGATGGCAGCAGTAGCAAGTCCAAGCTTTATAAATTTTCTTCTTTTATTACTTTCCATCAATTTTTTGTTAATTCATTGGCTAACCATTTTTGATAAATTGATGCCAATCGTTGATGATCACTGTAATCAACAGTAAAATCATGCTTTCCGGAATAATCAGGTTTTGCCATCATGAACACATAATTATTATCATCTCTATTTAATACAGCGTCAACAACTTCACTAGGTGGAATACATATAGGCCCAGGAGGAAGACCATTAATTTTATAAGTATTATAAGGACAATCTATATCTCTATGCACGTTCAACAATCTTTGAACTCCATCTAGTTTATCCCCCCAACAGAACTTAAAGGTTGGATCGGATTGTAGTTTAATTCCTTTTTGAATGCGATTCAAATATAAGCCGGCAATTATTGACCATTCCTCTTTAACTTTGTTCTGTTCGGAATACACAATACTTGCAAGTGTCACAGCTTCTGACTGACTATTTAAACCGATACTTTTTAGTTTGTTTTTTCTTTCAACTGTCCAGAATTTATTGAATTCATCGGCCATTCGGGCAATAAATTGTTCTGGAGTTAAATCAAAATACACCTTATATGTATTGGGAATGAACATTGCAGGAAATTGTTCAAGTGTGAATCCATACTTACTTAAAACTTTTTCGGATTTCATAAATTGAATAAGTTCAGCCTGGTCTATAATGGTTTTACTAGAAACAATCTTTGCAACATCCTCAAGATTTTTACAGTTCGTAAAAGTAACTGCTATTTCAACCTCCCCGTTTCCATTACCTTTTGCATTTTTCTTAAAACCGTTTAAAAGATTCCTGTATGACGTATTTGGTGCAATTATATATTTTCCGAGCGCTATATTTTTAGTATTCAATTCCTTATACGCTCCTACCGCAATAAAAGCATCTTTATTATCAATAACACCCTCCTTATCAAGCAAAGTTGCCAATGATTCGAGTGTCATTTCACTTTTTATGAAAAGTTCTTTATTTGCCGTATTGATTGTTGTATTCCTTCCTTTAAAATACAAGTTGATTTTTGGATACATTACAATTCCTAAAATTAGTATAAGTGCAGCACTTACAATGATGATTATTTTTTTTCTAGACATAATTGAAATAATATTTCGTCAACACGTTTATTGTTTATTAAAAACCATTCTCTTCGGCAACCCACTTTCAAGAAACCAATTGACTCAAACAATTGTATACTTTCTTTATTTGTAGATTGAATAGAGCATACTAAATTAAATAATGATAAATTGTGGCGAGCATAATTAATAATCAAATTCAAAGCATCCCTCGCATAACCTTTACCTCTATTTTGCATTTCACCAATGAGAATACCTACAGATGCATTTTTATTTTTAAAATCCACATCATACAGATCGATTGCACCAACTGGTTCTTTAGAATCATGATTTAAACAAATCATCATTCTTAACTGCCCAGTAGCTCTAATTTGTTGTTGCTGTTCGATTAACTGATGAATAGCATGCAAAGAAAAAGGAACCTCAGTATCCGTAACCTTCCAATTTTCTGGATTGTTTTCCCACAACAATAGCTTTGTTGCATCCTCAGGCTCCACCATTCTTAAAAAAATTTTTTCAGTTGAGAACATCAGGTGCTATTCTTTTAAAATAATTCTGCCTTCGAAAACCTTCTCCGCAGGACCGATTAATAATATTTCCTCAAAATCTGTATAATTCAATCGATTGTAATCTACCTCTAGTTCCCCACCTTTAACCTCAACTTCAATTTTTTGATATCCATAAAGATCCTCTACAATTGCGTTTACAATCGCACAGGCTGTTGCTCCAGTTCCACAGGATAAGGTTTCATTTTCAACCCCCCTTTCGTATGTTCTAATTGATATCGCGTTTGAAGTTATTTGTTTAACAAAATTGACATTTATTCCATCTGCTTTAAAACGTTCTGAATATCTAATTTCTCTTCCTTCCTTGTTGACATCCAAAGTTTTCAAATCATTTACATACCGAACGTAATGAGGAGAGCCGGTATTTAAAATAAATTCAGAACTTCCCTGCTGATTATAAACGGTGTTTTTCATTTTTAAAGCAACCTTGAGATTTTTAATATTTGCCTCATGTAGACCGTCAAAAGCTGAGAAGGTGTAATGAACTTTAGAAAATAAATTTTCCCGAACATACGTTACTGCACATCGCGCTCCATTTCCACAAAAACTTTTGCTTCCATCTGAATTGTAATAATCCAAATCAAAATCAAATTGTTCTGATCGATTAATTTTAATAAAACCATCAGCACCAATACCAAAATTTCTATCACACAAAAACTGAATCGTTTCTATATCCAAGGAATCCATTGAATTATCCAGATTATTGACAATAATAAAATCGTTTCCTGTGCCTTGATATTTATGAAAGTTCATAACCATAATGAACCCCAAAATTAATCTAAATTTGCAAATTCAAATTTGATTTGAGCTTAACATTCTTTAACAGCAGAATCGTAACCAATTGCAAGGAAGCTTGTTATTATTGTGTTTGAAAAATTTACATTATTAACAATGAATACAAATAATTTTAAACTTTTTGTTTTCGGCATTATTGGTGGCATGTTACCAATAAGTGCTTATTTGATGTTTTCAGAACAACCAACAAGAAACATTCAGGACAGTGTTATAGGTGGAACAAGAAATCCGTATGCAAGAACCGCAGCATTTACAGGTCCAGAATCAGGTTTAAGCTTTGTTGAGGCATCTCAAAATTCCATTAATTCAGTGGTTCACGTAACAACAAAAGTTGTTCAAACCTCCTTTCAGCGCGATTTATTTCAAGAGTTTTTTTATGGCCCAGGTGCTGGTGGAAAAGAATACAAACAATATGGTTCTGGATCAGGTTCAGGGGTTATTGTGTCTGCTGACGGTTACATCGTCACAAACAATCATGTTATAGAAAATGCTTCAGAAATTGAGGTTATTCTTAATGACAATTCGAAATATGCTGCCAAATTAATTGGAGCAGATCCTTCAACGGATATTGCAGTATTGAAAATTGAAGGTTTTGGTTTTCAACCTATTGCATTAGGGAACAGTGATGACTTACAAATCGGAGAATGGGTTTTAGCGGTTGGAAATCCGTTTAATCTAACGAGTACAGTAACTGCTGGTATTGTATCCGCAAAAGCAAGAAACATTAATATTCTCGCTGAACGAGCAGACGCTTCAATTGTTCCTATTGAATCATTTATTCAAACAGACGCTGCTGTCAACCCCGGAAATAGCGGTGGCGCATTGGTTAACACAAGAGGTGAATTAGTTGGTATTAATACAGCAATCGCATCACAAACCGGAAGTTATGCAGGTTATTCTTTTGCAGTTCCTGTAAATCTCGTGCAAAAGGTTATGGCCGATCTAATTGATTACGGTGTAGTTCAACGCGGTTTCATGGGTGTTCAAATATCGGACATCACCCAAGAGCTAAAAGAAACGAATGACTTACCTAATACTAAAGGTGTTTTCGTGGCATCCGTAATCGAAGGAGGAAGCGCTGAAGATGCTAAGGTTAAACAAGGTGATGTAATTCTAAAAATTGGAACTAAGGAAGTAAATTCCACCGCAGCTCTTCAAGAAGAAATCGGCAAACGCCGGCCTGGTGATAAAGTTTCACTTACTGTTCGTGAAAAAGATGGATCCGAAGTAGTAAAAGAACTAGTTCTTAAAAATAAGGATGGTCAAACAAAGCTGATTACTAAAGAAGAAATTTCTAAAAATCAAGCTTTGGGCGCAACCTTTACGGAATTAACCAGTAAAGAGAAAAAAGAATTGAATATAACTTATGGTGTTAAAATATCTAGCTTAAATGCGGGCAAACTGAAATCAATTGGCTTGGCAGAAGGTATGATAATTATCAAACTAAATAATGAATCCGTGGAAAGTGTTGAACAATTAACTACAAAGTTAAATGGTGTGAATAAAGGCGTCCTTTTGGAAGTATTAACTGAATCTGGTAAAAAAGAATATTATGGCTTTGGAATATAACTAAATAACTAATTAAGGGCATGATTTTTGAACTGGAGGGATTCTCAAAAAATCTATCAAATAATTTTGAAATGACCGTTAAATGGTTGTAACTTTACAACTGAATTCCCTACATAATAACCATTAAAAAAAGAGAGGATCAGAAGAGGATGAGACAATTAAAAATTACAAAATCGATTACCAATCGAGAAAGCCAATCGTTAGATAAGTACCTACAAGACATTGGAAAAGAAGAATTAATTACAGCAGAAGAGGAGGTAGAGTTAGCAAGAAAAATTAAGCAGGGAGACCAAAGAGCATTAGAAAAACTAACAAGAGCAAACTTAAGGTTCGTTGTATCAGTTGCCAAACAATATCAAAATCAGGGATTAACATTACCCGATTTAATAAACGAAGGAAATTTAGGGCTAATCAAGGCTGCACAAAAATTTGATGAAACTCGAGGTTTTAAATTTATCTCTTACGCCGTATGGTGGATTCGTCAATCTATTTTGCAGGCATTAGCTGAGCAAGCAAGAATTGTTAGACTTCCTTTGAATCAAGTTGGTTCATTGAATAAAATCAACAAAGCATTTTCAAGACTAGAACAAGAATTTGAAAGACCACCATCCGCTGAAGAATTAGCAGAAGCACTTGAAGTTCCGGAAGACAAAATTAAAGAAAGTTTAAATGTTTCAGGTCGCCATGTTTCTATGGATGCTCCCCTATCTACTTCTGAAGATGGAGGAACACTAATGGATGTAATGGCGAACACAGATGCGCCTAAAGCGGATCATGCTTTGATGGCTGAGTCATTACAAAAAGAAATTGAGCGTTCCTTAAGTACGCTTACAGATAAAGAAAGAGAAATTATTCGATTATTCTTTGGAATTGGAATGAATCACGGCCTTACGCTTGAAGAAATTGGAGCAAAGTTCAATCTCACACGTGAACGCGTGCGTCAAATTAAGGAGAAAGCCATTCGCAGACTTCGACATACTTCGAGAAATAAATTATTAAAAGCCTATTTGGGCTAAATTGAAAGGCTTTCTGCGCAGGTAGAAAGCCTTTTTTTCTTCTGT
>CANHJY010000142.1 GCA_947461185.1 Flavobacteriales bacterium | reverse complement strand
CATCTGGACTAAAATCGGCATTGAATTTCCCTAAAACCAATGCAGCAGAAGATTCTGTGTTTGGAATGTTGGTAGTCCACACAGTTCCGAAACTTGAACCTTTTATCTTTGTTATAGCACCATCAAAACACTGAATGTAAATATCATATGCATTTTGCCCATCTTTTTCTACCGATGCCGGAGCAATATATCCTTTGTTAGGATTGGTTGCCAATGTAATCGAATTAGTTAATGAGTTGTTTTGGAGTAAATCATTCAGCGGGCAGGCAAAGAAAGATCCTCCAAGGTTTTCACCTCCAGTACCATAAAGAATCCATTTGGTTCCATTATTTTGAATATCAGCTACAATTGGCGAACAGTATGTTTCAGCACTATCGGGCATAACGGCCTTCGCCAATAACGAACCATTGAGTCCGTTTACAACCATCAAATAACCTGGAGGTCTGTTGGTTTGCCAAGCTGGGGCGTTGTGATCCCCACCATTGGAAACCAGAATATCTTGGATATTATCACCGTTTACATCTTGAATGAATTGTGGATTGTAAAAATTGTACAAGCCACTGTCAGCAGGATTGGTGCCATAAGGAAAATAATCCCAAATTAAAGAACCATTTGTACCATTAATTGCGAGCAGCTGTGCCTGTCTTCCAGGGATAAAAACATCTTTCACGCCATCACCAGTAATATCCTGAAAAATCGAGCTTCCAAAAACTTCATTTCTCGATGCACGTTTCCACAACAGGTTGCCGTTTAAGCCATTGTAAGCCATGATACCATTGTTACTGAAGACACCATCAGTTCCTCCACCAATTACAATATCTTTTACACCGTCACCATTAAGATCACAAGCTCTTGGGGAAGATAATGAAGGTATAGAGTCCGTAAAGGCTTGCCAGTTGCTTGATTGGCCGAAATTCAGAAAACTAATTGCTATAAAACTGATAGTTAAGCATCTTTTGAACATGTCGTGTGCATTTTGAAAGTAGTGTAAAACTAACATTTATCTTGCACAATTAAAAATGTGTTGAGGGGATGATTTTCGTTAAAAAAAAGTTATTTTGAAAGCTAAGATTGTATCTTTAAAACTTTGGATTTAAATTCACTCGTTTAAAAATTTTAATATGGGACTTAATCAAAAAACACACGCTAATTTAATACTTGGTTCAAGAATTCTTTTATCCGTTTTATTTCTGCTGTCGGCAGTTGCTAAGTTATATCCCTCACCAACTTTTGCCTTAACAACATTTGAAGTTAAGCAGTTGCTACCAATGGGTTTTAGTGAGAGCATGGCAGTTTATTTTTCAAGAACCTTAATCGGATGCGAATTGGCATTGGGAATACTTTTATTGCAGCCGCATTATTTTAAAAGATTGGTTTTACCGATGTCATTTTTAATTCTTTTTGTATTCTCTGCACATTTAACTTATGAGATACTTGCTTCAGGAAATTCAGGCAACTGCGGATGCTTCGGGGCTTTATTGCCGATGACACCGCTTCAAGCATTAATTAAAAACATTATTGCAATGGGAATTATTGGCTATGTCTTTAAAGCTGTTGATATTTCAAAGGATAAATTCAATTTTTCTTTTGTAATGGCCTTAACATTTGCATCAATTTTAGCTATTTATTTGGTTGCACCGATGGAGGCGAAAGCACCAATTCCTGTTCAACAAATTGAAGAAGAAGAGGAGGGAGACGTTACGGATGCTACCCTGAATGACCAAGCGGCTGGAGTTGTTTTGAATACGGAACTTCAAAATGATACAAATCCGAAATCTGAAAACACAGCACAATTGGTGGAGAAGGTTTTGGAACCAACGCCGAAATCATCAGGATTTGAAATGTATTTTAAAGGGATTGACAAAGGAAAAAAGATACTCTGTTTCTTCGCTCCTGGTTGTGACCATTGTCAAGAAACTGCTAAAGAACTTACGCAACTCAAAAAGACGCAACCCAATTTCCCTAAAATTAAAATCATTTTCATGAATGAAGAAGCAGAAAAAATTCCTGAATTTTTTGAAATAGCAGGATCAAGCTATCCGCATCAAATTATAGATATCGGCACATTTTGGAAAGTTCTAGGAAATACCAAGGATACGCCTGGAGTTTTGTATTTGTGGAATGGAAATATAATGAAGGAATATGATGGTATTAATGAGCGAAAGTTTGTTAAGTCAGAATTTCAGAAATTAGTGAATAAAAAATATGAGGATTGGAAATAGATTCCAATCCTCATACTAAAATATTTCTTGAATGTTTTCTTAGTGGTGATGTCCGCCTGGTCCGTGCGCATGACCGTGATCAATTTCATCTTGAGTTGCAGGTCTAACTTCAGCTATCGAACCTTTAAAATGTAAATCTACACCTGCTAGTGGATGACTAAAATCCATTTTTATAAATTCCGTAGTAACTTCTTTAATTTTACCTCTAAGTTGGTTGCCTTGGCCATCAGACATAGGAATTAATTTTCCAACGGTAAAATATGCTGTATCGAAATTTCCTTGTTCATCATGAAAAACATCGATTGGAATAACCGCAATATCTTCTTCACTAGATGTCCCGTATGCCATTTCAGAAGTTATAGAGAAATCGAACAAATCACCTTCTGTTTTCCCTAATAAATTCTCTTCAAATTCCGGTATTAAACTTCCAACTCCGTATAGAAATACCATAGGTTGCTCCGGATTGGTCTCTTCAATTTTTTCACCTGTTTTGTGATTGCTCAGGATATAATTTACCGATACAACCATGTTTTCTTTTACTGTCATTTCTTTAATTTTACAGGTAAAGATAGGTTTAATAAATGAAGTAAATCAATCAAATGCCGTTTCAAATAATACGCAGCATATGTGACAAGTAGGTTATTTTGTAATGCCCGGATCTTCGGGAGGGAAATCAGGTTCAAAGTCAGGTTCAGGTTCCTCTTCTGGTTCTTTGTCAGGTTCCTCCGGAATTTCAGGGATTTTTTCTGGTTCTGGTTGCTCGGGTTCCAATGGAACTTCTTCGGGTATGGAAGTCGGCAGATCAGTCTTTTTTATTGGAAACTTTTTTTTTGACATTATGCTAAAGAAATTGTTTGAAAATCAATGTCATGGTTCAAGGATAAATTACCTGTTAAATAAAGGTTTTTAGGTTTAGATACTTCCTCTCTTTTTAGGTAATTTCTTTTTTCCATATTTAATCTTGCTAGTAAATAACAAATTGTTGACTCTGCACCTTGATTTAGATTTAAATTTTGGGATTCAATACCGTCATGACAACCCCCAGTTCTAGCATCATAAACGACCTGACCCAATTGATTATTCCCCATAAACCAACTGAATGCCAGCTCCTTCAAATGAGAATAAACGTAATTAGGTATAACCTCTTCGAAAGCCGTTAATGACATTATTAAATAGGCTACTTCGATAGGTTGTTCTCCACCTTGTATTTGACGTTTGTTACCCTTTTTAAACCAACTTTTATTTGGGATTACCGAAATTTTACCATCAAACACGATATTTTGTATAAGGAAGTCGAAACTATCTTTAGCGGCAATTAGATATCTATCCCTTTTGGTAATTAAATAGCCGTAGAGCAATCCTTCAGGAAGAATACTATTTGCATACGTGAGTTCATTTTCAAACCATTTCCAATTACCATCATGATTGTTATGATATGCATTAAATAACACTTTACTAAACTTGTAACTCAATAATGTGATTTCTGAATTCCTTTCCTTTTTTAAGTACAAATAAAATCCTTTGATACTAAATGAAATTGCTCTGAGAGAACGGAGTCCTTGTAGATTTGGCAAAGCAAATTTTAATAACATAGTTGCTTTTGTAACCATTGCAACTGGAAGCATATCCTTTAGGCTGATTAAGTTGCATAAAGCCCAAATCGCCCGACCATTTGCATCTTCCAAATTCTCATGACTATTTTGGTTAGTAATTTCACCGGCCTCATCTATATAATTGATGAAATTGCCATTTTCTTGTTGACAAAGGGCGATGAATCTAAGATATTTATCAATCAAAATAAAAAGTTGACCATCCCTTGTTTGATTGTAATACTGACAACAAGTTATCAAAGCTCTGGCATTGTCGTCAAGGGTATACCCAGAAGTGAAATCAGGCGAATTTATTTTAGAAAATTGTACAACCCCAAAATGATGTGTGAGTCTTACCAAGTGGCTTATGGTAAATTTTGGCAACTCGTAATTGAGGATACAGTCTTTTAAATAAGGTTTCAATAAATCCAAATGCTGTTTAGCAACATTTTCCCATTTAGTATTGGCATTTTTGTGCAGAACATTAATCCGCATTTGCTTCAATTTATTTTTATCAGTTAAAAGGTAAGTAATGGCATCACCCATTTGGATTGAATCTTCGAAATCAATGAGAAATCCCTCGCTGGGGCTTAAGTATTCTTTGGCATGTGGAATTTGGGTAGCAATTATTGGGCATCCTGCCGACATGGCATACGAGAAGGTACCACTTACAGCTTGATTGCGATCTTTTGAACTAAAAATGTACAGATCACTCATTTGTAAATAATCTAAAATTTCATTGGTCTCTAGGAATCTATTAATTAAAACTACATTGTTTTTAAGATCTAGTTGTTCAATTAGTGATTCAAGATAAGTGCGATATCGCTCACCTTCATTTTTAACTACCTCAGGGTGTGTTTTTCCAATTATTAAATAGGTAATATCAGGAAATTGCTTAATTACATCTGGTAAACTCTTTAAAATTGTTTCAATATTTTTATTCGAACTAATTAGTCCAAATGTACTAAGTATATGCATTCCTTGAATCCCATATTTTTCCTTCAAAACAGACTTTTCTTTATGTATTATAGTGTGGGTACCATGGGGAATTACGCTTATTTTTCTGGCATCTATTCCATAGTGTTGTTCAAGTTGCATTTTTGCATTATTTGTCATTACGATGAGCTCTTTCGAATACCCTGAAAGCATGCGAATGATCGTCCTCCTTTGATGATCTGGATTAGGCAAAACGGTATGAAAATTAATGCATATCGGTTTCGTTAATTTTTTCAATAAAACCAAAAGTAAATTTCCATAATGCCCGCCAAAGAGACCGAACTCATGTTGAATTAAAACCAATTGAATTACATCATCTTGATTTATTTGTTCTGCACAGGTTAAGAAACTATTTTTATCTAAGGCATTGATATGGTATTTGACTTCTTTTGGATAAAATCTTGTTGTTGGCCCATTGTCCAATGCTCCAATTTTGACGTCAAGAACTTTTCCTGTCCTTTGTATTAATGCATCTCTTAAATCAGCACTAAAAGAAGCAATACCACACTCCCTCTCAGGGTATGATGTTATCATAAGAATTTCTGCAGTTTTCATTTTATTGATTTTCTGTTGAGGTTATTTGTATAATTAATGCTGTTAATGATAATTGAGCTAAGGCTACACATTTATCTGCAGCACCATAGTAAATGGTTAATTGGTCGTTTTCCAAAATTGCACTAACAGGAAAAACAACATTCGGAGTGACTCCTTCCTTTTCCCAATCTAATTCTGGTTGAATTAATGGTTTTTTTAATCTTCCAATTTCAATGAGTGGATTATTGAGATCAAATAATGCCGCACCAGCCGAATAAACATATCCTTTAGGTGTGTCTTG
>CANHJY010000141.1 GCA_947461185.1 Flavobacteriales bacterium | reverse complement strand
TTCAGCAGAAATTCTTTTAACACCCGATTAGCCCAAATGCGGAATTGGGTGCCTCGTTTAGAATTAACCCTATAACCAACTGAAAGGATAGCGTCTAGGTTGAAATGTTCAACAGAATATGTTTTACCATCGTTTGCAGTTGTTGCAAAAAATGCAACAACTGAATTGCGATCTAATTCATTTTCAATAAAAATATTCTTTAAGTGCCTTGAAATTACAGACTTATCTCTTTCAAATAGCGATGATATTTGATTTAAAGATAGCCAAAATGTCTCATTTTGCTCATCAACTTTAACTTCGATATGTGTTGGTAATTCGTCCGTTTGGTATAAAATGATTTCATTCTTCATACTGTTGAAGATACGGAATTTTATTGAAGATTACAAACCTTTAACATTATTCTCTTCGTTCTATTAACCACTTTTTGAACCGTCAAGGATTCTTGACAGTTGATGTTTTTTCTAACTCTTTTTCCCTGAAACAATTAGTGATATGAAGACTAATATTGTGCTTTGTTTTATTATATAACATTGCCATTTGCAGCTGAGAAAGCCAAACACTTTCATCTTCTCTCCGCACCTCTATGTGCTCAACCAATTCGTTGGGGCGGTAAATTAGGAACTCATTTTTCATAACTTACTTAAATATACCCAAAATCTGTTATAATGACAAAAGAGAAGTGGTTAGTTCAGAAATGGAACGGGCCACGAAGATTGCTACGCTGAATAAAGGAACTGTTTGGTTTTTTCTATGCTCTCAATAAAGTATGGATTCTACAGCGATTGCTCTGTAACTAAATCTACCTTTCGTTGAAATAAGTTTACAAGCGTATGATGCAAATCAAAATAATTGTCTATGTATTTTTTAAACGAAATACTAACTGTTTTTACCTCATCGTACAAGGTCGGGAAAGTATGAGTCTTTGGCATTTGAATTTTATTTTGGTAATTAAACCTAAATGAATAAGGAACTTTAGTAAATTTAGAAACTGACCATTTCGCGTTGAATTGTCTAATGAATCAAATTAATTCTAATCCCTGAGGCAACGAACAGAGAACCCAGTGTCCTTTCCGTTGCTCATCCTGCGGACACCTCCAATGCTGAAACTTAGGGTTCGGATCCAGGCATAGCCCGGACCGTCCCCCGTAGAACTCCACCAGTAACCGATCCTGCCAATTTGGTAATATGCGCCATCGTTATTAAAACGGTACCCGCCTAGAAGACCTGAAAAACCGCTACCATTAGTCCCAGTGCCAACGCTTTTCGGGTCATCTTTTGATTTCATCTTATTTCCAGCTTTTTCTTCTCCTCCCAAATAATCTGTCAGTACAGTCCATTCCTTATCTGAGGGAATATGATATCCCACGGGTGCTAAACCTCGCGGATCTGTTACTGCAAACCAATTATACAACTTACCATATTTTACTCCATTCGCGGGATTATTTTCATAATAACACCAGGCCGGTTGTTTGTTTTCTCCTGCTTTTAACCATTCTTGATCTGACTTTGCTTCATGAATGGAGTCTCCGTTCCTAAAGGTTGAAACATCGAGATTTTTTGTCATCCATACTTGGGAACCAATGGATACGGTTTGGGCATTGGAATAACTGACAAATCCAGTAAATAGAAGCAATGGAAAAATATATTTTTTCATAGAATGGAGTATTAAATTAATCCTTCACACATCGAACAGAAATCCCGCCTTTCTTCAGTCCGCCATCCCTGATGGCATCTCCACTATTGTAATAAAAGACGCAGAGCCAGACACCTCCTGTACCGTCCTCCGTAGAACTCCACCAGTAACCACCTTTGCCATCGTCGAAGAATTTCCCACTGATGGAACGGTGTCCGCCGGGAAGACCTGAAAACCCGCTGGAGTTGTTAGCATTGCCATTTTCTGCCCAACCGTTGGTGCTTTTCATTTTGTTACCAGCAGCATTTTCACCACCTAAACAGCTGCTAAGAATAGTCCATTCCTTATCTGAGGGAATATGATATCCCACGGGTGCCAAACCCCGAGGGTCGTTAACTGCAAACCAATTATACAACTTACCATATTTTGCACCATTCGCGGGATTATTTTCATAATAACACCAGGCGGGTTGTTTGTTTTCTCCTGCTTTCAACCATTCTTGATCTGACTTTGCTTCAGGAATGGGGTCTCCATTTCTAAAGGTTGAAACATCGAGATTCTTGGTCATCCATATTTGGGAGCCAATAGTTACAGTTTGGGCATAAGAAAAATATACAAATCCAATTAAAAAAAGCAAAGGGAAAATATAGTTTTTCATAGAATGAATTATTTAATTAAATTTAATCCTTCACACAGCGAACAGCCATCCCAAAATCCTTACCGTAATTGCTCTTGTAAACATCTGCCTTAGAGTAACCCAAGAAGTGTGTCCATGCAAGGGTTGCACTGTGCTCTGAAGAACTCCACCAATAACCCCACTCTCCAATACCAAAGAATGAACTATTGTAGCCGCGATTACCTCCTGGAAGAGCTAGGAAGCCGCTGTTATTGGAAGCGTCCAGGTTTGGTTCATTCCATCCTGCAGTACTTTTCATTTTGCCACCTGCTACTGTTTCGCCACCTAACCAATATGTTAATGCTATCCATTCTCCATCGCTGGCTACGTGCCAACCTTTAGGTGCTATACCACGTGAGTCATTTACTGCATACCAATTGTAAAGTTTTCCGTACTTCGCTCCATTTTCCGGATCGTTGTTAAAATAGCACCAAGCAGGTTGTTTTGCCTCACCCGCTCTTTTCCATTCCTCATCTGTTTGTGCTTGAGGAATAGGGTCTCCATTTCTGAAGGTTGAAACGTCTAAATTCTTGGTCATCCACACATGGATGCCTAATTTTACCTTTTGGGCATTGGAATAACTTACAATTCCAGTAAATAAAAGCAATGGGAAAATATAGTTTTTCATAAAATGTAGTATTCAATTAAATTAATCTTTCACACAGCGAATAGAGTAACCACAACTTTCATTTCCAATGTTCTTTAGTGTTCCACCAACCAAGGAATGAAGACCGAACCAATAGGCAAATGGGTCACTTACGGCATATTCTGAAGTCTGAGAGTTCTCCGTAGAACTCCACCATGTGCCCCTCTCTTCAATTTCACTAAATTTCCCCCAATTCGTTCGATTTCCACCTGGAAGGCCTAAGAACCCGCTACTATTGGAAGCGTCCTTATTTGGTGAAACCCATCCAGTAGTATTTTTCATTTTTCCACCTGCATCACTTTCTCCGCCCAAATAATCTTTTATTTGCGTCCACTCTGCATCACTAGGCACGTGATATCCTTCGGGTGCCAAGCCTCTCGAGTCTTTCACCGCATACCAATTGTACAGTTTCCCGTATTTTGCTCCATTGGCGAGATCATTTTCATAATAACACCATGCGGGTTTCCCCTCCTTTCCAGCTTTTTCCCATTCTTCATTGGTTCTTGCTTCAGGAATTGGGTCCCCATTTCGAAAGTTACTAGCGTCTAAATTCCTAGTCATCCATGTTTGGGTGCCAATGACAACTATTTTGTATACTTTTCCGTCACGAGAATCTGTTATTGCTCCTATTTCTTGAGAAATAGATAATGCAGAGAATGAAAGAAATAATAGGGTAATTATTTTAAACATTTTTATTGGTTTTAGAAAATACTGTTGATGCAAATATAACAAATTTGTTATTATATAACGAATCCGTTATCTTTTTATAAAGTTTACTTCGCGAAATTCCCATCGTGGAATTAAATGATCAATTAATCAAATTAGGTTTAAAGGTGCGAGAACTTCGTTTATCAAAATCTTTGAGTCAGACTGATTTGGCATTTAAAATTGGAAAAGACCAACCTTCCATTAACAGATTGGAGAAAGGGAAAATTAATCCGAGTATTTTATACCTTTTAGAAATTGCAAATGGTCTTGAAATTCCAGTAAGTAAACTGTTGGAGGACTTTTAAAGTCTACTTCCGGACACAAAAATTGGAGAAAATCGCTCCCAAAATATGGGTATCGTTATCAATCCACTTTTTCGGTAATAAACGTAGTCTTTGTATTCTAAGGAGTGGTAAATCCTTGATTGTAATGTTCCAAATAGGAAGCGCCAGATTTAAATTAATTGATCAAGATCCTGTTTGCCTATGATTGTCATTATTTAGACAATATCCTCATTTACTTTGTAAAATATGCTGTCAACACCACATACGCAACGTCTGTAACCAGATTTGATAAAGTCAACGGATTCAAATGATTGTGGGTTTTTCGCAATTAATTCAAAGTGAACAAAGAAAGAATCAAAGTATTTAACTGCCTATTTTAAACCAAAAGTTTTTATACCATAATGATGAATCCGAATTAAATCTTCCTTGGCAACATTACTTAATTTATAATTTGCCATTCAGCAATTTTTTTGATTGCTTCAGTATTTCAGTTTTAGAATCAGTTGTAAATCCCGATTTTTCTGCTCTTTCTAGCTTGAGACGAATTAAGTCAATCTGCTGTTGCTGATTTCTTGCCTGACGTATAAGATCATTAACCAATTCACTTTTACTTGAGTATTCTTTATTATCAATTTGACTTTTAAGCCATTCATCATTTGGTTCAGTAAAGGAAATACTTTGTCTTTTCATAACGTTTCATTTATGGTGTAAATATACATCCAAAACGCACCAGAAATAATTTATTTTTAGAAAATGTTTGGAAAAGAAAATCGTTGTAAAATGATAAGGTATTTTATGAAATCTATTTTCCAATACAAAACTTCGAAAATATCGCTCCTAAAATATCGGTATCAATCTAATTTTTAGGCAGTAAGTTTAGCACGTGTATTTTGAGGAGTGGTAAATCTTTGATGATAATTCCCCAAATAATAACATTATCAACGCTATCGTAGGAATGGATAACGAAATTTCTTAAGTCTACAATTCTGCGTGCATTTGCAATATCAATAGTTGAATCTAATTTGAGAATTCTATTCGTTGCTTCCCCAATAATTTCTAGTTCTCGCTCAACAGCACGTCTGAGTAATTTATTCGCTTCATAATGAGTAAAATCCCTCTCTTCTCCTAAATATTTTTCAATTGATTCAATCGAGTTGAAAATATCCAACAAATACATTTCAATACTATGCTGCATAAAGGAGCTGTTTTGTTTTTTCTATGCTCTCAATAAAATAGGGATTGGATAGTGATCGTTCG
This sequence comes from Flavobacteriales bacterium, assembly GCA_947461185.1. Lineage (GTDB taxonomy): Bacteria > Bacteroidota > Bacteroidia > Flavobacteriales_D > Crocinitomicaceae > M0103. The sequence goes on along the minus strand of CANHJY010000141.1, from coordinate 445 downwards.
GTAACTAGATCTACTTTTCGTTGAAATAAATTTACAAGCGCTTCGTGTAATTCAAAATAATTGTCTGTATATTTTTCAAACGAAATATCTTTGAATGATATCAAAATATCTACATCGCTTGATTCAGAAAAGTGACTTGTAACCGCAGAACCAAACACATACATGATTTTCACGTCATACTTTTCGCAAAGTGACTTTAACTCATTTTTGTATGTTTCAATCAAATTTTGCATATGCTATTGACTTTAACAAAGATAGTAAAACTAAAATTGAAATTAAAGAAATCTACTTTCCAATACAAAACTTGGAAAATATCGCACCAAGTATATCCGTATCGATATCAATCTGACCAGTAATATTTCCAAGTTGCAGCATGGCTTCACGGATGTCCATCGCTACAAAATCACCAGTAGTTCCGTTCTCTAGTCCATTTAGTGCTTGCGTG
>CANHJY010000140.1 GCA_947461185.1 Flavobacteriales bacterium | reverse complement strand
TTATCAATTTCATCAATAAAAACAATTCCATGCTGTGCGGCATTCACATTGTAATCTGCTGCTTGAAGTAACCTTGAAAGTATGCTTTCTACGTCTTCACCTACGTAACCTGCTTCTGTAAGTACAGTTGCATCAGCTATACAAAAAGGAACATTTAACATTTTAGCGATTGTCTTCGCTAGCAAAGTTTTACCTGTACCTGTTCTACCAACCAGGATTACATTGGATTTTTCAATTTCGATTTCATCCTTGGAACTCGGTTGATTGAGTCTTTTGTAGTGGTTATAAACAGCAACGGAGAGAACTTTTTTGGCGTCATCTTGACCAATTACATATTCGTCTAGACGATTTTTAATTTCAGCTGGTTTTAGTAAGTTAACAATAGTGGTTGAATTACTCCGCTCGTTAACATCTTCTTCCTTTATAATATTGTGCGCTTGTTGAATACAACTCTCGCAGATATGACCTGAAACTCCGGCAATTAGCACACCAACCTCGTTTCTAGATCGACCACAAAACGAACAACCACTATCTTTTTTTGACATGTTTAATAGCTATTGTGCTTTTTTATTTTTTTGGATTTCTAACCAAAACTTCATCTACCATTCCGTATTCTTTCGCTTCTTCTGCAGTCATCCAATAATCGCGATCTGAATCTTCCCATACCTTTTCATAAGTTTGGCCAGAATGCGTAGCTATAATATCATACAATTCTTTTTTCAACTTTTGAATTTCGCGTGCTGTAATTTCAATATCAGATGCTTGACCACGTGCACCACCTAATGGCTGATGAATCATTACTCTAGCATGTTTTAGTGCTGAACGTTTTCCTTCTGCTCCTGCGCACATTAATACAGCTCCCATAGAGGCCGCCATCCCTGTACATATTGTAGCCACATCAGGTTTGATATATTGCATAGTGTCATATATTCCAAGACCAGCATATACCGAACCTCCAGGAGAATTTAAATAGATTTGAATATCTTTCTTTGGATCAACAGATTCAAGAAAAAGCAACTGTGCATTTATAATGTTTGCAACATAATCGTCGATTCCAGTACCTAAGAAAATGATGCGATCCATCATTAATCTCGAAAATACGTCCATTTGGGTCATATTGAGCGATCGTTCCTCAATAATGTATGGCGTTAATGATGATTCTATGTAATGATCCATGTACATGCTACTCAAGCCCATGTGTTTGGTAGCGTATTTTTTGAATTCGTTGTTGTCAAACATGAGAAAAATGTAAAAATTATTTAATAACGTTAAAGATAAAAGCAAAGTTGATAATGACAATCAAAAAATGTAAATAGTTTTGTTGAAATTGATAACAATTCTATTGAAACCGGCAGAAGTAAAACAGAGAAAAGTCCTCATTGCATCTTTAAATTGGGGTATGGGTCATTTATCTCGTTCTTTGGCGGTTATTCATAGGTTACGAAAGCAGAATAATGAAATCTATTTTGCCGGCGATTCTAAACAGATAGAAATTGTTCAAATGTATTTTGCTGATCTAAAATGCATATACTTGGAGCCATATCAATTTAAATTTGGTACTAAAGGAAGATTTGGATTTGATTTATTGCTGCAGTCACGAAAATTAGTAAAAAGATTCAAAGGTGAATTAAAGGATTGTGAAAGCATAGTTAAAGAATTTGGAATTGACCTTGTTATTTCCGATCACCGCTATGGTTTCAGGTCTGAAAGTGTATTCAACATATTTATAACACATCAAATTAATTTGCCTGTTAAATGGTGGCAATTGGGAGTACAGTTGATGCATAGGAGATTAATGAATCGGTTCAATTGTTGTTGGATTCCAGACACAGAAGATTCTGAATTTTCAGGTAATTTGAGTAAATCTAAGGACAACAAAAAATTGGTATATATTGGTGTGCTCTCTCGATTTGAAATTTATGGTAATGCTCAAGTTAAAGATATTGATGTGGTTGTAATTGTCAGCGGACCTGAAAATTTGGCTTTGGATTATTTAAATACTCAAATTGATTTTTTGAAAAATGATGACTTAAAGATTAAAATCATTAGTCCTATTGCTTTCACAAATCAAGATAAGTTTAAAAACTTAGATTTTTGTTCAAATTGGTTGGAAGCTGATCAATATATTCTAAAGTCTAAAAAGATTATTTCGCGTTCAGGTTATTCTACAATTATGGATATTTCTTATTTGAAATGTGATTCTGACTTATTGCCTACACCTGGACAGCGGGAGCAGGAATATCTGTATAAACTCTGGAAAAAGCGCAACGAAAAATTGCTGTAAAAAGGACTTTTTAACATTTGTGTTTTCATACTTCTAAGATGTTATTTTCTCAAGGTTCTGGGGTATTAGTATTTTTGTAATTCTATCCCATGAAAAGTCAATTACTCCCATATACGATTGTTTTGTTCGGTATTACAGCTGTCATCTTGTTGTCTTCGAATAGAAAAAAGAGTTATAATGAGGATGAAGTGGGTGTTGTGAAGCTGGCACCAACAAAAATTGATCATCATGCAGTTGATTCATGTTTTGAAGAAAAAGATTTTACTTTAGAATTAAACGATCGTGTAGCCGTATACTTGAGTGAGTCTTTTTCAAAAGGTACAGGTAAACTTTTAAATTCTCGTAAGCAGATCAATCGCTTCGTTGCTAAAGGTAAATTGGTGAAAATTGAGAGTAATGAGTTTTACACCATTAATAAGATGAGGTACAGTTATCCATTTTTAACCAATGGAGCCAAAGTATTTCTTGAAGAACTAGGAGAGCGCTTTCATTTTGCGCTAGAGAATACTAGTTTGCAGTGCACGAGATTTAAAATTACCTCTCTGTTGCGAACAACAAGTTCTGTTGAGCGAATGATGAAAAATAACAAGAATTCAATTAAAAATAGTTCCCATTTACACGGGACTACCTTTGACATTTCCTATGCTAATTTTGTACATAACGAGGAATTAACAACTTCAGAAGTAAGTTATCTTGCTGGTGTCTTGGCCAGAACTTTATGGGAATTGAGATCAGAAAAAAAATGTTTTGTCACCTATGAGGTTTGGCAAAAATGCTTTCATGTTGTGGTTAGATAAATAAACCATACCAACAACGAAAACGCTTTGAATACAAAATACCATTGCGCTTTGGTTTCATTTGTTTTCTTTTTTAAAAAGACCTTACCCTAATAATTTTAAATTGAGTTTATAGTTTCACGATATAACTTTTAGGTTATTACGTCAATCCTATTATTAAGCTGTCAAAATGAAAATAGCATTTCAATTGTTCAACACTATTCAATAACTTATAAGTTTAAAAAAATATAATGCAAAAAAAATGGCCACCTACAGGTGACCATCTTGTGATTTTGATATCTTAATTACTTCACAACGTTTGTAAATGTTGCGTTGTCTTTATATTTCAAAAATTCTCTGTCATTTGCAGCTTTATTTTTCAAAGAAGCATCTTTAGCAAAAGCATTTTTCAAGTTGCTAGCAACAGCATCAACTTTGTCAAGTCTTGCAGAAGCAACAGCTTTCAAATAGTATCCTTGTGCACTTTCCTTGTCAACTGAGCTATCTACTGTTGAGATACAGTCAGCAGGTTTTCCATTTAACAATTGCGCTAAGGCTAAGTTGAAAGAACTTCCTTTGCCAAAGTTGGTAACAGCTGAGCTGTATTTACCATCTTGAACATCTAAAATTCCATTATTGTATGTCACCTCTTCACCAGCACCTTTAGCTTGTGCTAACAATTCTCTTGATTTTTTACGATCACCAGAAGCACCTGCAATTGCAGCTAGGTTATTCTTAGCGATTGTATTTTCCTTGATTGAGTTTGATTTCTCAAATGCAGCTTTAGCTTCAGTCATTTTGTTTAAAGAATAAAGAGTAGCACCAGCATTATTGTGAACTCTATAGTCTTTTGCGAAATTTTTGATACCAATGTTATACAATCTCAACTTTTCGTTTAAGTCTGTAGTCAATGTAGCTGTAAATAACAACTCTTCAACGTCTAAAGTGTCAGGAGTGGCTTTTGAAATTGATTTCAACTCGTCATCAGAATAACCAGTTAAGTCATAGTTTGTCTTAACTTCAACACGACGCAATTGAGGAAAACAAATATTTTCTAAGTCTTGATATATTTTCCCAAGGTTCGCCAATGTTTTTCTTGCAGTTGCACCTGTTGTATCAGACTTTCCGGAAATAGCCATCATTCTGATGATAACGTCCTGGTCTGCAGCACCAATTGTAGAAGACTTTAAATAGTCTTTAAGACCTTTATTGTCAGGACCATTTCCGTATGTCTTAACAACATTCGGAGTTAATTTTTCTAATTTCAGAGATTTTGCCATTTCATTGATTGCCTTCTCTGCAGTTAATGCACGTTCGTTTGATAAATTCATATTGAACGCATCCTCTCCCTCTGGAGAAGCCCATCCATTTAGACTGATTCCAGTGATTGCGATTTTAGGATTTGATTGCGCACCAACCAACCAGTTTTTGTAATCAACCATATCCTTATCTTTCATCTCAGTAGGGCGCAAATCAGATTTTCCTTTGTCGAAATTGATCATAGCTGAGGTTGACTGAGGTGTAACTCGCTTAAAGTCATCTTTATGGTAAATAACTTTAAAATCTTTGTTTACCCAAAATGGAGTTACAATTGTCGCGTCAGCAATTTTCGTTTCTTCGAATTGACCATCCTTTTCTTTGTCACCTTTAAATACTTTACCTGTAACTTTAAGATCTGCGTTTTCAAAGTCAGATTTGTATGCAACAACGTCATTGTATGTATAAGTTCCTCCAGCTTTGTAAGGGATTTGTGTTCCGTTACTTTCAACTTTTTCACCTGTAATGGTTACTGTTTTCAATGCTGTACTTCCTAACATTGGTGTAACTTCCACCTTTGCTTTTTTCTTGATTCCTTTTTCAGGAAAAGTAACAGTTACGGATACTTTTACAGAATCTCCATGCATTTCAAGGGGATTAGGAGCAACGGTGTACTTAACGTCTTTTAAGAGGTCACAACTCGTCATGAGTGAACCTGCAGAAAGAACAAAAATCAAACCTTTTAAACTTGTCTTTTTCATATGTTTCAGTAATAACTTTTCAAAATTTGGGACAATATTAAGCAATAATTTTATCTTACCCAAAAAATAACTGTCATTTAAAATTAATTTACAGCACGTTTATAATTGGCTTAACATAAGAATCATCTTTGCAATTTGCGAGAATTTCGCTAGCTGTTATTTTTAAATTGGGGTCAACTTTATAAGGTTGGATATCAACAAGAGGAAATAATACAAATTTTCTTTCCGTGTACCTAGGATGCGGTAAAGTTAACCTTGTTGTGTTTATTATGATATCTCCTATTAAAATGATGTCAATATCGAGGGTTCTTGAAGAAAAGATCTCGTTTTTTGATTTTTGTATTCTGCCACATTCAACTTCGATAGCTTCTGTGATATCAAGAATTTCCTCAGGATTACGATTGGTTTCAACATTTAGGCAAATATTGTAAAAATTCAGTTCACTTTGGAATCCGATGGCTGCTGTTTCATACAACGAAGAAACTTGTGTTATTTTACCTAATTGTTCTTCAATTAACCTTATACCCTTTTTTAAGTTTTCGCTTCTGTCGTCCAGATTACTACCAAGACTTAATATAGCCTCATGCATGATT
>CANHJY010000139.1 GCA_947461185.1 Flavobacteriales bacterium | reverse complement strand
TTTATGAAGGAATAACTTAATTCGAAGTTTTTTTCCAGGTTTTGTATAAATTGTCTTGAGTAGGTCGGTTGGGTTCAACTTCTAACAATGGTTCACAAGGTTTTAAAGTTTCATAACAATCCATAGGTAAAGCCTGATACAATTCAGTTCCTTTTGTTTTCCAAGCAATCATTTCATCAGAAACTTCCTTGATTATTTTTGCAGGGTTCCCTACGACAAGACTTCTTCGAGGAATTTTCATCCCGCCAGGAACAAAACACAATGCGCCAATAATCGATTCTTCTTCAATATCTGCATCATCCATGATGACACTATTCATCCCAATCAAACAATTTTCGCCAATCGTCCCACCATGTATTACAGCCCCATGTCCAATATGAGCACCTTTTTTCAACCAAACTGTTGTGCCGGGAAACATATGAATAGTACAATTTTCTTGAACATTACAGCCATCTTCAATGATAATTTTACCCCAATCACCGCGTATGGCTGCTCCAGGACCTACGTATACATTTTCGCCAATTATCACATTTCCTGTCACGGTTGCATTCGGATGAATAAAACTCGATGCTTTAATAACGGGTTTGAAGCCATTGAATTCAAAAATTGCCATTTAATCTGTTTTTTTGTTGATCCTAAAATTACAACCAAAAACAACATTGTATTGAGAAAACCAAAAAGCTTGACTTGCACGATCTGCTTTACTCATGGTTGTTCTGATATCCGGCATGTGTATAAAACCTCCACGCCATTCTGATTGTATAAAGAAATATTTAAAGAAAGTTAGGTTAGCAGCTAAAACAGTACTAAAACCATAACCGGCAAGATGAAATTCATCGTACCTTTTATTGTTGAGTAGGGTCGTATTTGTTCTTGGTACGAGCACGCCTAATCCAAATCCTTCATTGATTGCAAATTGAAATTGTTTGCGTCCAAAGAGCACGTCAAATCTTCTGAGTTCGATATTTTCATAATTCAAACCATCGGTATGTTCGAAAAGCAGAAAATCTTTGGCGAGCACAATATCGTCGTTCACATAATTTCCATCGTATGCTGTTCCAGAATTTGAAATTGAGCCATCAATTTTTACCGTTTGATCATTTTGCATAACGTATTTCATGTGATCGGCGCCTAGTGATAATTGGTAATGGTCTCCAATGAAATAGCCAATTCTAAAATTATATTGGGGTATCGTCATATTCGCTGGGTTCAAATAAAGCCTAGCTTCAAATGGAGACTGTCGATCTTTAGCTATCACGTCGTGAAGCGTGAAATTGTAATCATTGCCTTTGAAATGAATATCAGATAATGTATATGCCGCACGATTCCATCCCCAATAAATAAAGAAATTTCCCTTTTTGTAGTAATTGTCTTTAACCCAAGTGATTTGACTTTGAGTATTAAAAGAAATTAAAATAAGCAAAAAGAAAAGTAGCTTCATCTTTTGAACGTAATACAGCATTTTATTTAAGTTTTAGCTTTGATCAAACTTAGTCAGTTAAATGGATATTGACAAATGAAATTGACTTCTTGTTGAATAATTTCGTTATTTTCAAGCAATAAATTCTTGAATGTCTTATTGTAATTTTTGTAAAAACCTTGAAGATGAAAATCTTCACAAGAAGTACCATGATATGCGCTATGGTTTTCCGATTCAGGATGACAATGAATTATTTGGTAGATTAATACTTGAAATCAATCAAGCAGGACTGTCATGGGAAACCATTCTAAAAAAAGAAGAAAATTTTCGCATAGCCTTTAAGGATTTCAGCATCAATGAAATTGCGCAATTTGATCATTTGAAATTTGATGAGTTGATAAATAATAGTGGTATTGTTCGGAACAAATTGAAAATAAATGCTGTTATTAAGAATGCTGAGGTGGTAATTAAAATTCAGCAAGATTTCGGTTCTTTTAAAAATTGGTTGGATGAAAACCATCCAAAAACTATAGAAGAATGGGTCAAACTTTTCAAAAAGTACTTTACATTTGTGGGAGGTGAGATCGTGAAAGAATTTTTAATGAGTACTGGATACTTGAAAGGGGCACATGATGAAAATTGTGACGTTTACCATAAAATTTTGAAAGTATCTCCAAAATGGAATGTGTTATGAAGAAGATTGTTTTTTTGATTGTGATGTTATTTGGTGTCAAAGCAGCGATAGCGCAATTTGGCTTAAGTGCTGGAATTAGCACATTGAAAAGTTTTACCACACCAACACCATTTTTTGGTTTTCATTTTGGTGGCGAAATCCCAAGAGATGATCAATTATCTTTTTATGGTCGTGCGACATATTACTTGAAACAAATGGATAAACCAATCAACCAATTATTTGTGTTTAGTTCTGATCCATCGTTGCCAGGTAAATTGATAAATTACCAAAATTCAATGGATTATTTTATTATTGAAGGAGGAAATAGGTATTACATCGGTAATGGGTATGATGCCGGATTCGGCGCTTATGGTGGAGGAAACATGATGTTTGTTTTCAATACCGTTAAAAGAAATTACGATTATGGAAATGTAAGTCAGGCACAATATCCCTTGCCATCAACCGAATTTCCAAAAGGGTCGATTTTTAATTTGGCTGTTGGTGTCGGAGGTGGTTTGAAGTATACTGCTTCAGCTGTTGGAACATTTTATTTTGATTTGAGTGCTGCGTACATGATTTTGTCAACTGCCAATAACACCACAGCTCAAGGTATAGTGAATACTTTGTATTCACCATTAATCTTTAATTTCTCACTGGGTTTCCGTAAGGATTTATATTAGAAAAACCATCTTTTTCTTTCTGGTAGTTCCAAAATATCAGCGTGTAATATTTGAAAAGAACTTCTTTCATTTATCGCATTTTCCAAATTTTGCTTGACGTCTTCAACTTTCATTAGATTCGGGGGAATTCGGAAATTGTGCTTTTTTGAGGCCTTGTTCAATATTTGCAGCAATTGTTTAGATATGTTGTCATTATCGGGTAATTCGAGATTGAGTTGTAAATTGGTATATATACTTGGATTGGGGTGATGTAAAGGCATTTTATCCGATAAAAGTCTCCAAATCATTACACCTATAGCATAAACATCAGTTTTTTGGTTCACCAAATCTAAATGATTGAGAATCAACTCAGGGGCAGCATAGCCTAATGGAAATCGAAGTTTTCTTTCCCCTTGGAAATAATGAGGCATTCCCAACCCAAAGTCGATTAATGCAAGTTCCAAATGATTTTCCTTTTTTTGAACAAGAATATTGGAAGGCTTGATGTCACAATGTGCAATGCGCTCTTTTTCTAAATAACCCATAAGAGGGCCCAAGGCAGTTACTATTTCCTTTAAGGTTGATATTTGATCTTTCTTTTTAATACTTTTCCAAAAAGTATCTAGCCGCTCCCCTTCCTTGAATTTGGACAAGAGAAGTATTTCATTTTCATTTTCAATTAAATCAATGATCTCAGGAAAAAATGATGTGTTTAATTGGAAAGAAAATTCTCGATATACTGCCTCAATTCCTTTCAAATTTGTCTTGGCAACTTTCTTTAATATTACCTTTTGATTATTGCTCCAATCCATGCCAGAATAAATGGCGCCAAAATGTTGATTTTCATCACCTTTAATCAGATACAAATTTTCTAAATGGTATTTCACAATCTCAAATTTCACTAAAATTATCGATAAAATTAATTCCAATAAACTGCTGTAACAAAAATCCTTGGACCATCAAATGAAGCCGTCAGACAAAAAATAAATCAAAGAATTTTATTGTTTGTAATTGTCGATGTTTACTCAGAAGTAATATTTAATCAATGAAAGTTATGTTTTATTCAAAAAATACGTATTTTGGCATTCTGAAAATTGATGTTGGTCATTCATAAATTTCGATTAGTAGAAAAATTTGAATAACTGACAAAATAAATTGCAAATTGCACTTGTTTGATGAAGAACTATGAATGATTTGTTAATTCAACCAACAGCACAGACTCCGCTGATTCATTTCTGTTTTGGCAGCGGTGTTATGGAGATTAAAGGTAGGTCAATCCCGGATCAACCTGATGAATTTTGGCTACCTGTTTTGAATTGGTTTGAATCTTACCTATTAATGCCCAAAAGACCAACGATCATCAAAATAGATTTGGAATATTTCAATATTTCGTCCTCAAAAAGAATCCTTTTCTTACTGTACAAATTAAATGAACTGACCGAGTCGGGAATGGATGTTAAGGTGCAGTGGTATTATCGCCAATCCGACGAAGATATGTTTGAGGTTGGGCAAGATTATGCATACATGGTGAAGGTGCCTTTCGAGTTCAAAGAATATCTTGACAACGATATGGCCATAGCAATTTAAAATCGCTGTCTGCTTTCTTTTTTATTTTTTAGCTATTTTTGAAACATGAGAATAGTTAAAGAGATTCCACACGAAAGATATAGAATTCAGGTCCATAATTATAACGGTAAGTATATATTGAAAATTGAATTAGGACAATATGAGCAATCCTATAAAATCAATGAACTCGATTTAACAGATACCAACGATATTGATAAAATGATATCAGATGAGTTTCTTGAGAATTGTTTAGGACGATTTTTAACAATGCGAAAAGACTGGGAAAAAGCATTTAACCTTTTAAGTGATAACAAATGAAGAATTTAATATTTTTAATTGCATTGTCTGCAATTTGGATGAGTTGTGGAGAGCAAGAAGCAGAGGAGGTAAAAGTTGAAAATACTACTCCTAAAGTCGTTGAACGCGACATGAAAGGATTAAAAATTGCCTACTATCATAGTGATAGTTTGAAGAAATATTTCGAATATTTCAAGTCTGAAGAGTCAATTGTTACAGCTAAACAAAAATCGTTTCAAAAAGAATTGGAGCGTAAATCAAAAGATTACGAGGATTTTATAAGCCGAAATAATCAAAAGTTACAAGGTGGCTTGCTTTCAGAAAATGAACAAATGAAAATTCAGCAACAGGCGCAAATGATGGAGGCTGAATTGATGCAATATCAACAAAATCAAGGTGTGAAATTAGAAGAAGAAACACTGAAAAAGTTAGAAACAATTTCTAAAAAAATTGAAACGTGGGGTAAGAAATTCTGTGAGGAAAATAAAATAGATATACTTTTGATTCAAGGTCCTGGTGGTCAAATAAACTACATCAATTCTGCTATGGATGTAACTAAGGAGTTTACTGCTTATCTAAATCAGCATCAAAAGGAAATTGAAAAAGATATTAAATAAAGAGGATGTTAATAGCTCAACAAAAGAAAGAAGAAAATATAGCTGAATATATACTCTATATTTTTCAGATTGAAGATGTAATTAGGGCTTATAATTTTGATCTAGAAAGAATAATTTTTGAATTCGTAAAACCACAACTTCCTGATGAATCATTTCTCTCAGAATACAGGAAATGGTACATGGGCTTGATATCCCAAATGAAGCAACGGGGGTTAGATAAACATGGCCACATTGATGAAGTCAAAGAAATTCTTGTAGAACTTTCCTATTTGCATAACACCCTCCTGAATTTGGCAAATGATGATAAATACCGTTCAACTTTTGAAAGGGCAAATACTTATCTTGAGGAATTCAAACAAAAGTCGAATCTCAAAGAAAAAAACAACATCGAGATCCTCTTTCATGCCATGTACATGAAGCTTTTGCTTAGGCTTCAAAACAAGGAAATCAGGGCAGAAACGGAAGAAGCC
>CANHJY010000138.1 GCA_947461185.1 Flavobacteriales bacterium | reverse complement strand
TAGCCACCCGTTTTCTTTCCGTATTCTAGTATTGACTGGTAATCTAGTCCAGCACTTGAAACTTCACCTATTAAATCTCCAGTTATGGCATTGTAAAGATTAGTTTCCACACCTTCACCATCCATCCATTTTCCTAACACGTAATTTTGATAACGTTGCATTTTTAATTTTTAAAGTTTAAAAATAAAGAATGTCGCTGAATAAGGGCGTATAAAAGTAGAATTAAACAAACTTTGAAAACACAAAACGGCTAGAAGAAAAAATGAAATTCATTTTTGTAATGGAAAGTTTATAATTTAAAGCAACAATTTATTTGATAATGAATCGAATCATCATAATTATCATTCTATTTTTGAGCAATTTAACGCTAAGTCAAAATACTGTTAGCCAGCTACTTGATGATGGTTTTAATGCACAACTTTCAATCGACACGAGGATTAAAGCCTTGCATTCGGCAGCAGATGTTATTACTAACACGAATCCCGACAGTTCATACATGCTTTTAGATTTTTCACTTTCATTAATATCAAAGTCAAACAATAAAGAATTTCAGCAAGCCAATCATTTGATACGTGCCAAAACATTTCTCATACAAGGTGCATACACAAAAGCTTTAGATTTTGCCCAAAAAGCCTTAATACTTTCTGAAAAATTAAATAAAAAACCACTTATATCGGACTGCTACAGTGTAATTGGACAAATCTATGAACGACAGGAAAATAATGTCAAAGCAGCAGAATACCACAAAAAAGGATTACGCATCAACCGCAACCTGCGCGATTCTTTAAGAATTTCAAACGCTCTTAATTTCCTTGGAAATATCTATGCAGCGACGAAACAATCTGATATTGCGCTGAATTTTTACCGCGAAAGTTTAAGTTTTATAGAACAAAAAAAAAATCCAGAACAGGCCGGAAGAGCATACGGAAACATCGGTTTTGTATATTACGAAAAGGGTGTTGCAGCGCTTAAAGACAAAAAAAATGACGCATCAAAATACTTCACCCAAGCACTAGAGGCATCGCAAAAAGCGAAATCGATCTTTCAATCCATAAATAATAGGCGATACCAAATTATTTCTGAATTAAATATTGGACTCGTTTACAATGAGCTGAAGGACTTTGAAACCGCAAAAAAATGGTGCATATCTGCATACAATACTGCCTCTAATTTAAAGATTCCACCACTTGAAAGAGATGCCTGTGAATGCCTATATAAAAGCAATAAGGCTATTGGAAATTATGATGGAGCATTGCACTATTACGAGATTTACAAAAACATAAGTGACACTATTAAAAATTTAGATAGTGAGCGGTCAATGGTTGAAAAAGAGCTAAATTTCATTTATGAAAAAGAGCAATTAGCCGATAGTCTTCAGTATGCTCAAAAAGAGATTCTTGCTGAATCAAGAATTCAAAAACAGCGAATCGGTCTCTTCTCAACAGCTGGTATTTTGATACTTATTGTAATACTTATGATTGTTGTAATTCGCGGAAAAAAAAGAACTGAAGAATTATTATTGAATATCCTTCCAAATGAAACTGCTCAGGAACTCAAGCAAAAAGGTAAGGCTGAAACTAAGAATTTTGAAAATGTAACGGTTCTTTTTACCGACTTTAAAGGGTTTACTAAAATTTCAGAAAAACTCACTCCAAAAGAATTAATCACAGAAATTGACACGTGTTTCAAAGGAATGGACCGCATAATGGTCAAATATGGTATTGAAAAAATTAAAACAATTGGAGACGCCTACATGGCAGCAGGTGGACTTCCAAAAGTCAACACTACCCATGCTATTGATGTCGTAAAGGCTGCAGAAGAGATTCTAGTATTAATGGATGAACTAAAACACGAACGCATTGATAAAAACTTACCTTTTTTTGAAATCCGTATCGGAATACATTCAGGACCTGTAATTGCTGGAATTGTTGGAATCAAGAAGTTCTCTTATGATATTTGGGGCGATACTGTAAACACTGCTTCTCGAATGGAAAGTAGTGGGGAAGTTAATCGAATCAATCTATCTGGTGCGACATATGAGTTGATTAAACACCGCTATCAATGCGAGTATCGTGGAAAAATTGAGGCCAAAAACAAAGGAAAAATTGACATGTATTTTCTCGACAAGAGCATTGCCTAAATAACGATTTTACACAAAGACAAATTCCTCCTCGTGATTGCTAATGTAGTCGAGCAAATCCATAACTTCCTGCAAATCTGTTGAAGTGACCAATTTAAATCGAAACTCTTTAAAATGTGAAATACCTTTAAAATAATTGGTATAATGTCTCTTCATTTCGGCGATTCCCAAAGATTCGCCCTTCCAATTTACGGACATTTGTAGGTGATCGCGCGCGGCTGCTACACGATCTTTCAAACTAGGTGTCGGCAAATGTGTACCTGTTTTAATAAAGTGCTTGACTTCATTGAAAAACCAAGGATAACCGATAGACGCTCTGCCTATCATAATTCCATCTACACCATAGCGATTTTTATATTCCACTGCTTTTTCAGGTGAATCTATATCTCCATTACCAAAAATTGGAATGCGCATTCTTGGATTGTTTTTTACTTCTCCTATCAATGACCAGTCAGCATCTCCCTTATAAAGTTGAACCCGTGTTCTTCCATGAATAGAAATAGCTTCCACTCCGACATCCTGTAATTTTTCCGCTGTGCTAACAACAAACTTAGTTTTATCATCCCATCCGAGTCGTGTTTTTACTGTAACTGGAAGATTAGTGGTTCTAACAATTTCGTTGGTCATCTTAATCAACTTGGGAATGTCCTGCAACATTCCAGCTCCAGCACCTTTACAAGTAACTTTTTTAACGGGGCATCCGAAATTGATGTCAATAATATCAGGATTTGTTTTTTCGATAATTCGAGTAGCCTCTTTCATGCTTTCGATGTCGTGTCCAAAAATTTGAATACCAACTGGACGTTCATATTCATAAATGTCCATTTTTTGAACACTTTTAGCCGCATCACGAATTAAACCTTCTGAGGAAATGAATTCGGTGTACATCAAATCGGCACCATGTTTTTTACACAAGGCTCTAAAAGGTGGATCACTTACATCCTCCATTGGCGCAAGCAATAATGGAAAATCGCCAAGTTCTATGTCCCGAATTTTGACCATTAATTGAATCTTTATTTCTTCACAAACTTTGTAAGAATAACAATTGATTGCCCTTCAATCTTTCCTTCGATTTGTTCAGGGTTGTCGTGAACCAAACGGATATTTCGAACCGCAGTTCCCCGTTTAGCTGAAAAATTGGCTCCTTTTACATCAAGTTCTTTTATAAGTGTAACAGTATCCCCATTTTGTAAAACTGCACCATTACTGTCCAAATGAACAACTTGATCTACATGATTTGAGGTTTTAAAACCTGCCTCTGCCCACTTATGCAATTCATCATCGAAATAAATCATATCAAGTAGATCTCGGCTCCAATCTTGGTCTATTTTATTCAATATTCGCCAAGACAAAACCTTAACTGCATCGTATTCGCTCCAAATACTTTCGTTTAAACAACGCCAATGCTGAACATCCTGAATTTCTTCGGCAAATGCAGAATTACTGCAGTTCTCACAAAGAACAATAGCACTGTCAAAAACCTTTGTTTCGGGCTCTATCTGAAAAATTTTAAGTTCCAACTGCGCCTTACACAATTCACACGAATTGTCACTTCTTTCTAAATAGTTTTGACTCACAAAAATTTAATTAGTGATGTATTTGTCTAAAGTAAGATGTAATCCTATACCTCGAAGCTCTTCTCCTTGAGCTATGATTTTTCCATCTCCATCGATTAAGAAAGCAGATGGAATGGAATTTACCTTATACAATTGCGATATTTTTCCTTCACTATCCCAACCATGATTTTTCCATGAAAGGTTATCGGAAGCAATGGCATTTTCCCATGCCTCTTGGTCCCTATCCAACGAAACACTAAATACTTCAAATCCTTTGGCATTTTGAAATTTAGATTTGCGATATTTTTCGTAGGCTTCTACAACATTTGGATTTTCATTCCTACATGGACCGCACCAAGAAGCCCAAAAGTCAACTAAAACCATTTTACCTTTTAAATCGGAGAGCTTAATTATTTTTCCTTTGGGATTTACAAGCTCTATTTCAGGAGCATCGGTATTAATAATAGCGTTATAATTTTGGGACTTATTATAGTCTGAAATCGACTTAAATGCATATACCAATCCAGCAAAAAGAACAATTAAAAATAGGGCTATTTTTTTCATCCTATTCTTCGAATATCGGCGCCAAGGTTGTTCAAACGAATTTCAATATCTTGGTAACCTCGATCAATTTGTTCAATATTGTGTATAACACTTTTTCCTTTGGCAGAAAGCGCTGCAATTAGCAATGAAACCCCTGCCCTAATATCAGGTGAAGTCATTTGAATACCTTTTAAGGAATGTTGTTTATTCAACCCGATAACCGTTGCTCTATGAGGGTCACAAAGAATAATTTGCGCGCCCATATCAATCAATTTATCCACAAAAAACAAACGTGATTCAAACATTTTTTGATGAATAAGAACCGAACCTTTGGCTTGGGTGGCCACAACTAAAACAATTGAAAGTAAATCTGGAGTAAATCCTGGCCAAGGTGCGTCTGCAATCGTTAAAATGGAACCGTCAATAAAAGTATCGATTTCATAATGCTCTTGAGCTGGAATATAAATATCGTCGTTGCGTCTTTCCAGCTTGATCCCAAGTTTTCGGAATACAGTCGGAATTATTCCGAGATTGTCCCAGCTGACATCTTTAATAGTTATTTCTGAACCAGTCATTGCTGCCAAACCAATGAAACTACCGATTTCAATCATGTCAGGCAATATTCTGTGATAGCAACCTTTCAATTCTTTAACACCTTCAATGTGCAACATATTGGAACCAATACCCTCAATTTTCGCCCCCATTGAATTGAGCATTTTACATAACTGTTGCAGGTAAGGTTCACAGGCTGCATTGTAAATTGTAGTTTTACCTTCAGCCATAACGGCTGCCATAACAATATTGGCAGTTCCCGTAACCGAAGCTTCGTCAAGGTGTATATAGGTCCCTTTTAGTTTTTTGGATTCTATGGAATAAAAATGTTCTCCAGCATCATAGTTGAACTTGGCACCTAACATCATAAACCCTTCGAAATGGGTATCCAACCTTCTTCTGCCAATTTTATCTCCACCAGG
This sequence comes from Flavobacteriales bacterium, assembly GCA_947461185.1. Taxonomy (GTDB): domain Bacteria; phylum Bacteroidota; class Bacteroidia; order Flavobacteriales_D; family Crocinitomicaceae; genus M0103. Next base: position 504 of record CANHJY010000138.1, on the reverse strand, counting down.
TTTAGGAATAAAACCTTTACCAAATCTTGCAAGCAAAGGACCAACAATCATGATTGAACCTCTCAATGCTCCTGCCCTCTTTTTGAAATCCTCTGTTTCAAGATATTTCAAGTCAATATCTTTAGCTTGAAAAATGAAAGTTCCTTTTTCGACTTTTTCAATTTTCACTCCCATAGTTTGCAGGAGGTTCATCAATTTATTGACATCTATGATATCGGGAACGTTGGAAATAGTAACCTTTTCAGAAGTCAATAATGGTGCACACAGAACTTGTAAAGCTTCGTTTTTAGCACCTTGAGGTATCAATTCACCTTTTAGAGGTTTTCCTCCATGAATTTCAAATGAGGCCATTATAGCGGTTTTTTAAATTTTTTCTTTTTGTTTTGTTTGAAGCCCGGCTTGTTTCTTTTTCCGTGACCTTGAGACATTCCCATAGATTTTAGCAAGGTGTTTGTTGCAACCAGTTCATCTGGATTATCCAAAACCAATTCTCCCTTAGAAAGC
>CANHJY010000137.1 GCA_947461185.1 Flavobacteriales bacterium | reverse complement strand
TCTGAAACACCAACACCACCGTCATTTCCAATGTAAAGTCTGTCAACAGCATCCCATTTCATTTCATGTTGATCTGCATGCGCATATATTGTTGAAAAAGGCGGAACAAACCATTGAGATAATTTTTCAAATCCTCCAGATGGTGGATTATTAACAGTTTGTTTCAATTGCCATACATCAATACCTCCGATAAGAAGGCGCTCATTGTCACTAGGGTCTACACTTATGATGGAGTTGTATGTCCCTTGGTTGCGGTAAATATCTAAGTTACTTGGAGTACCTGACGCTCCAACGAATTGAAACCAAGTGTTACCATTGTCGTGAGAAACATTCATCCCAGATAAATTAGAATTTGTCCTCGCGGCATACAAAGAATAGCTGCCATTCACTCGATCTGCAGAAATTGCATATTCCATTCTTGGTGCACCAGTTGGAACTAATCCCGCTCCAGAACCGGATTTGTCTGCCCAGTTTTGACCACCGTCATTTGAAACATATGTTTTGTTTGATGCAAATGCACCTACTATAACTTGACCATCTTTTGAAATTTGCACGGTATTACAAGAACCGTTAGTAACAGTAATACTTGTTAAACTAACGTCTCCCGGTTGCCATTTTTTCAAACCTGTAGATGTTGCTAGCCAAACGTAATTATCTACATCAGATGAAACAATTTCTGTACAGTTAGTTGTACCAGGAATTTTTGTCCAAGTGTTACCAAAATCCTCTGAATACCAAACACCATTTCCATTCCAACTTTCTTGATTAGAACCTGTTGCTACATAAAAAATACCATTCGGCGTCTGAGTCATACTTGAAATGAATGGAGAAGCACCAGCATCTATGTAAGATGTTACTCTAGACCAATTATTGGCACGATTTGAAGATACAAACAATCCGCCTGAAACACCGCCGGCCCATAGTCTATTATTGTTAGTTCTATCTATTTGAATTGCACGAGTTCTACCCCCGATATTATCAGGACCCTGCTCCATGAAGGAAATGTTTTTACTTCTCGGGCTTTTTGCAATTTCTTTACGGATTTGCTCCAATTTTTCAGCAGTGATTGGAAGACCCGTAGACTGGTCAATATATCTTGCTCTCAACCATGCCTGTGCGTCATCCGCTGATTGCTTCTGTACTGAGCTTAAATCTTGTTTTTTGTAAGAACCCACTTTTTTAGATTCCATCCAAGGTGAAACGGCAAACATTGTAACCACTGCAAGCAAAGTGACTGATCCAATGATAATTTTGTTTCTATTCATAACTTTTCGTTTAAATTCGTTTAGTTCAGCCGAAGCCTATTTATTTAATAATTATATTCAAAAAATGTTTAAATCGACGAAACACAAAAATAATTCATTTTAAACCCAAGGTCAATAGTTTTGTTCTTTTTTTTAAAAAAAAAATCAAATTTGTTAAAGGTCATCAAAACAAATGTTTTTCAGCATGATATGATGATCTTACCAACGGCCCGCTTTCAACATACCTAAACCCCATTTTATCACCTAATTCTTTGTATTTTTCAAATCGTTCGGGTGTAACGAATTCAGCTATTGGTAAATGCTTCGGAGTGGGTTGTAAATACTGACCCAAGGTTAAAATATCTACATCAACAGCCCTTAAGTCCTCCATAGTTTCAATTATCTCATCTTCAGTTTCACCTAGACCTAGCATTACACCTGATTTGGTTCTCATTCCACCCTTTTTTAGTCGAAAAAGTACCTCAAGGCTTCGATCGTATTTCGCTTGAATTCTTACTGCCTTAGTTAAACGTCTAACGGTTTCTAAATTGTGTGAAACTATTTCAGGTGCAACTTCAATTATTTTTTCTAAGTTTTCCCATTTTCCTGCAAAATCAGGAATCAACGTTTCAAGCGTAGTGCCTGGTGATTGCTGGCGAATAGCCCTAACCGTTTGTGCCCATATCTCACTTCCTCCGTCTTTTAAGTCATCCCTATCAACTGAAGTGATTACGGCATGCTTAACCCCCATTATTTTTACACTTTGTGCGACTTTACCTGGTTCGTAAATATCAACAGCATCAGGTCTACCCGTATTTACTGCGCAAAACCCACATGAACGGGTACAGATATTACCTAGAATCATAAAGGTGGCGGTGCCTTCACCCCAACATTCACCCATATTTGGACAATTACCACTTTCGCAGATGGTGTGAAGTTTATGTTCATCAACCAAAGACCTAACTTTACGATAATTTTCTCCAGTGGGTAATTTGACCCTTAGCCAGCTCGGTTTTTTTATTCGAATTTCGTTTGTGACTTCTTTCATTACTTTGTAAGTATGTCAATTCCTCTATAACAAGTTTTTAATTGCAGTTGTTTTAAATCTCGAAGCTATAATTAAAAGAATAACTTTGTAGTTAATCAAGCATAAAATTAAAAGTTATATTCATAACATGACAACTGCATCAACAGAATATCTTGGAGAATTGCGCACTTCTTGTTCTCATAATTCATCCGGAACTGTAATTCACACTGACGCTCCACTTGATAATAAGGGTAAGGGAAGTGCATTTTCGCCTACAGATCTTTTTGTTACGAGTTATGCAGCCTGTATGACGACCATTATTGGGATTTACTGTCAAGAACACCATATTTCAATTAAAAATTGTTCTGCGCAGATTAATAAGGTAATGTATGCTAATCCAAGACGTATAGGAGAAATTCATATTGAATTAGATTTACGAGGAAACAATTGGGATGATAAAACGCTAAAAAAAGTTGTACGCGCCGGTGAAACATGTCCGGTTGCTTTTTCTATTAATCCTGAAATTAAAACAAAAATCACATATTTAACGGATTCAGAATAAATGAACAAAGAATTTAGAAAACCAAAGGAAAGAACTGATGTAATTTATGGCGTTAGGGCTGTAATTGAGGCAATAAAGGCAGATCGTGACATTAATAAAATCCTTATCCTCAAAGGAATGAATAAGGATTTATTCCTGGAACTTAAAGAAACATTAAAAGGTAAGCACTATCCGCTTCAATTTGTACCTACTCAAAAACTTGACGCCCTCACAACTGGTAATCATCAAGGTGTAGTTGCCTTTATTTCACCAATTGAGTATTTGGATGTAGAATCGTTCATTGATCAAAAAATTGAAAAGGGTGAAAAGGTTTCTATTTTAGTTTTGGACAGGATAACGGATGTGAGAAATTTTGGTGCGGTTGCAAGAACTGCTGAGTGCATGGGAGTAGATGCTTTGCTTGTTGGTGCATCTGGAAATGCGATGGTAAATGCGGATGCAATTAAAACTAGTGCAGGGGCATTGAATAGAATAAAAGTTTGTAGATCTGAGAATGTCAAAAATGCTCTTTTTTACATGCAACAGAGTGGAATTAGAATTGTTGCTTGTACTGAAAAATCAAAAATTCCTTTGAACGAAGTAAATTTAAGAGGGTCAGTTGCAATTGTGATGGGATCCGAAGAAAATGGAATAACCCAAGATATAATCAATCTGGCAGATATTTCAGCAAGAATTCCAATGAAGGGAGAGATTGGTTCACTCAACGTAAGTGTGGCTTCAGGAATGGTACTTTACGAAAAACATAGACAAGAATTGGGGTAAAAAATGATGCAAGATCGCTCGAAATACATCATTTTCATTCTTGTATGCATTGGGTTGATTGTGCGACTGATTTTTATAGAACATCATGGATTGTCAAATGATGAATTAAGTGCTTGGTTCCGCACTAAATATGATAATTTTCCTGATTTAATTAATGCTGGTGTCAAAACCGGAGACATGCATCCTGCTTTTTATCAGGTATTGCTGTGGTTTTGGGTTCATATTTTTGGCGATACTGAATTTTCGATGCGTTCCATTTCATTGATTTTTTACGTATTGAGTATGATAATGATTTATAAAATTGGCTCTCAATTTTATACTAAAATGTCATCGATATTGTTGGTGGCACTTTATGTAGGTTTGACTTTTACTATCATCAATACAACTTTCTCAAGACCATACAATTCAGGTGTTTTCTTCCTTTTACTCGCTTTTTATGGAATTTTAAAGGTCAAAAGCAATAATTATTTGAATTGGCAAAATATATTGTTGATGGCACTTGGATTTACTGGGGCAATGTATAGCCATTATTTTGCTTTTCTTACTGCGATAATTTTAGGCGTTACAGGCCTTTTTTACCTCAATTTAAGAAATTCCAAACAGCTTTTGATTGCAGGTGCAATTGCAGTTGTGTTTTTCTTGCCCCATTTAAGCATTACCTTACATCAATTGTCGATTGGTGGTTTACAGTGGTTAGCCAAACCTACCGCAATGTGGCCTATCGATTTTCTGTTTCTGTTTTTCAACAATTCTTGGTGGCTTTTTGCAATAATATTAGGCTTAGTGTTATTTAATATTGCCTTGAATAAATCAAAACGATTTTCCAGAGAACAATTGTTCATATTATCATTTCCATTTTTAACCTTCATCGTCGCATTCTTTATTTCTCATAGCTTTACACCAATTCTCCGAGATATTGCAATGGTATTTATTTTGCCATTTTTCATTTTAGGCATATTTAGTTTTTTCCCGGAAAAAGGAAAATTAGTAAGCGTTACCTGTGCTGTCTTTTTGATTTTCCCGACTGTTGATTCTTTTTTTAGGAATGATCTTTTAGGACCTAATCATTTTGGCGTTTTTAAGGAAGTGGGTGATTGCATAAACAAGGCAGTAGAGAAATATGGATATAAGAATATTAGTTTCGCTTCCAATTACAATAATGTAGCATATTTGAATTACTATTTAAATCAAGATGTTCAAGAGTCCATAATAGATTGGGATAAACAAGATGCAATAAACAAACTTGCGAGTCGTGTAACGAACGCTAAAACACCATTCTTTATTTACAGTGTGAATAATAAATACCATACGCCAATGTATTTGGAGCTTATACTAAAAAAGTATCCCATAATTCAAGAAGCACAAAAATTCGGAAATAGCGAATATTTTTTATTTGCAAAATCTGGAAACACCTTGTTAGAAAAACGTCAAGTTGCTCGAATTCATCAAAGTCATTCAACTAATTCTACTGAATTTATGTCTGAGGGTAGCTTTCCGATTTCACAGGTAAAATCATGGTTGAATTCCGATGGTTATTTGAAACTGTCATCCCAATCAATTACAAAAAATCCTTCTACATTATATTTAGTTGCTACAATTGAAAGGCAAGGACAAATTTTGAAAAATGGATCAGACCCGGTTCTTTATGTAGCATATGATCAAAATATTTTCAAATCTTTAAATGATACTTCTATACTTATCAATGCATTCAAATTGCCCGAGAATTTAAATGATAGCGATTTATTAAAGATTTATATTTGGAATCCAAAAATGGTTCAAGTGAGAGTTGAGGATATATTAATTGAAGCAGTAAGATTTAAATCCGAAATACATTAAACAACTTTGAATAGACTCGGAAGGATTTTCGGAAGTTCAGAAATACAACTAATCGTGGTGTTGTCCTTTTGAAAAATGGAAACTTCAGGATTGAAATGAATTGCGCACATTCCAGCATTCAATGCGCCAATTATATCAACTTCAAAATCATCACCAATCATAACAGAACTTTCAGGTTTTGCCCCGGCAAGCTGCATGGCATGTTTATATATTTCAAGAGATGGTTTGTTTTTACCTACCTCTTCTGAACACACCACTACATCAAAAAAAGGCGCAAGTTGCGCATGATGAAGCTTCGTATATT
>CANHJY010000136.1 GCA_947461185.1 Flavobacteriales bacterium | reverse complement strand
GGTGATGCAAGCTTATTCGAATAAAGGGCACGAGGGATTTTTAGGTAATTCTGTCATTGGAGAATGGTGTAACTTGGGCGCGGATACCAATACATCCAATCTTAAAAACAATTACGGTTTCGTTTCAACCTATTCTTTCGAAACCAAGCAAGAAGAAAAAACAAATGTTCAATTCATGGGACTTTGCATGGGTGATCATTCCAAGTGCGGAATTAATACCATGTTCAATACGGCAACGGTTGTGGGTGTTTCGTGCAACATTTACGGAGGAGATTTTCCATCGAAGTTCATTCCTTCTTTTTCATGGGGCGGTAGCGCAGGATTTGTTCCTTTTAAATTTGAGAAAGCCGTTGAGTACGCCAATAACATGATGAACCGCAGAGGATTGGAGTTGAGTGATGAGGAAATCGCGATTTTGAGGATTTGTAGAGGCGATGAAAGCAAATAAAATTATTGTATCTCAATCAACGTGATCAAATTCATCCATAAAGGATGCGGCGATAATTTCTAATGCTTCACACAAATTTTTCATCCAAAATACGGTAGGGGTTATTAAACCTCGTTCTATTCTAGAGATGTATTGGTAGTCTAAATTCATTTTATATGCCAATTCTAATTGAGTTAGTCCTTTCTCAATTCGCTTTTTACGAATGAGTAAACCCAGTTGTTTATTGAAGTCAGACTTGTCCATTCTGGCAAATTCAGATTCTATTTAGAAATTAAACTAAACACATATGGTTATTTTGTGTATTTGTTTTATATTTGTCTAACTAAAATTTATATTTATGAAAAAAATTCTATTAATTCTATCGGTATTTATATCGATACAACAAGTAAATGCACAAGCATTTGAGAAAGAAAACAACTTTATTCAAGCCGGATATGGTATTGGATTGGGGTATGGGCGATTATTGTCAGCCTATCAAGCAAACAGTGGTTATAAATTCTCTGGTTTTGGTCCTGCTTTTGTCAGTTATGAAAGGGCAGTAACCGACCGTTTCGGCCTAGGATTAGCTGTTTCTTATTCCAGTTATGGAGGAAAATGGGTTGATGGATTTAACTACGATTATTCCTACAGATGGTCTACATTTTCAATTATGGCAAGAGGTGCGTATCATTTTGAAGTTAGAAACGATAAATTTGATCCCTATGTTGGAGTTGGAATTGGTTTCTTGAGATACGGATATAAATGGACATCTAATGATCCATCTTTCAATGAGGCAAATTACGATGTTTCCTTGGGAACACCACTAGGTTATCAAATTTTTGCTGGTGCACGTTACATGTTCTCTGACAATGTTGGTGGCTATGCAGAGGTTGGCTATGGATTATCAGTTGCCAATTTTGGTTTAACGTTTAAGTTAGGCGGTAGATAATTCACATTTCAAGACCTCTGTAAAGAGGTCTTTTTTTTGTTTTGAAACATACAAATAAGCCATGAATAAATTTATCTTCATTTTTTCTTTTTGCATTGCAATGACTTCTTTCAGTCAAAACAAACTGGAGAATAACTCTTTTGATAAATTAAAACCTCAGTCTGCTGTTTTTGAAGAAAACAAAGGACAAATGAAGGATCAATTTTGGAATTCCCGACCGGATGTTTTGTTTTATGGAGCGAGCGAGGGTATGAACTACTTCATTAAAAACAATGGAATGAGTTACCAGTTGAGTCGCGTTGAAAGTTGGAAGGATGAAGAAGATTTAACACTTCCATTGAAAGAAGCAAATGAAGATTGCAAACAAGTTCCAGATCAAATTGGAACCTATCGTGTGGATGCTGAATGGTTAAATGCCAATGAAAATTTTGAAGTGGTTAAAGGAAAAGAATTAGATGGATATAACAATTATTACAATGTGCCAGAAGGAGTTGAACCGGCTCTTTATGTCAGGAAATACGAGGCGATTACTTTAAAAAATGTTTGGAACGGAATAGATTTACATTATTACGGCACAGAAGGTTTTCTTGAAACAGATTACCTCGTTGCTCCGGGAGCCGACTATCGAAAAATACAAATTCAGTTCAAAGGCGCTGAACTCTCAACGGATGAAAAAGGAAATTTAATTATTAAAACACCTTTTGGAGAAATACAAGAAGGAGCATTAAAAGTCTACCAAAACAATGAACGTATTGAAGCGTACTGGAAAATCAACGAAGACAATGTAGTAAGTTTTGAAATACCCAATTACAATGCAGACCTTGCTTTGAGAATTGATCCATTGACAAGAGTATGGGGGACTTATTATGGGGGGGGGAGTTCAGAGTATGCTGGAAATCATAATTTAGAGATTGATGGTTTGAACAATATTTACATTGGAGGTCATACTTTTTTTAGTATGAGTGGTATTTCATCTGGCGGCCATCAAAACACTCATGGAGGCGGTAATACAGATTGTTTTCTTGTTAAGTTTAATTCCTATGGAATAAGACTTTGGGGTACTTATTATGGTGGTAACGGAGGAGAATCAGGAGGTTCCGTTGATGTGGATCCTTTTGGTAACGTACTTTTTGCAGCCAAAACAAGCAGTACAATGAACATCGCAGCAAATGGGTTTCAAAATAATATTGGGGGAGGTGAAGATGCATTTTTGGTTAAATTAAACAGTAATGGACTTCGAATTTGGAGTACTTATGTTGGTGGATCTGGACCAGAAGATGCACAATCGGTTTTATCTGATCTTCTTGGAAATGTATATATAACTGGATCTTCTGGAAGTAGCTCGGGTATTTCGCTAGGGGGCCATCAAAATACTTATATCGGAGCTACAAATTCTGGAGGCGGAATAGGTGGAGACGCATATTTAATAAAATTTAACTCTCAAGGTATCAAACTTTGGGGAACATATTATGGAGGTAGTTTACAAGAATATGGCTGGGATATTTATGTTGATTTAAATAATAATGTTTTTTTATCTGGTATAACCCAGAGCAATAGCAACATCGGAACTGGAGGACACCAAAATACTTTTGGAGGTGGTAATACCGATTGTTTTCTTGTTAAGTTCAATTTGCAAGGCGTTAGATTATGGGCGACATATTATGGCGGAAGTGGCGATGATCAAGGGGTTAGCGTAATTGGGGATCAAAATGATAATATTTATCTTTGTGGTCGTACAACAAGTTTGAATTCAATTGCATTTAATGGTTACCAAATGAACTATGGGGGAGGAACAATTGCGGGAGATGCATTTCTCGTCAAGTTTAATTCTTCCGGAGTTCGCCAATGGTCCACATATTTTGGTGGAATGGATGAAGATTATGGTTTTGCAATGGCCGCTAATAATAATGGTGAAATTTATTTAAGTGGAACAACTTCAAGTAATAATGCTATAGCATTTAATGGTTTGCAAAATTATCTTTCAGGTTCGAGCGATGGCTTCTTTTCAAAATTTAGTTTCGATGGAAATCGAATATGGTCTACCTATTATGGAGGTTCTCAAACTGATGATGTTAGAGATTTAGCATTTACTAATGATATGAGTCTATTAACTTCTGGGTATACTCAAAGTTCCGATAATATTTCTCTAAATGGATTTCAGAATTCTTTATCTGGAACTTATGATCTTTTTCTTGTAAAATTTGAAGAGCCTAAAATAAATGGTAAAATTTGGCTTGATTGGAATTCGAATTGTGGTCAAGAATCATCTGAAACAACTCTAATTGATGGAATCAATCTTATAATTCAACCCGGAAATATCATAACCCAAAGCATCAATGGTTTTTGGTCAGTCGATTCCCTACCAGCAGGAAATTATACCATCACAATCGATACCACTAATCTGAATTGGACACCAACCTGTCCAATAACCCAATCATTTATAGTTACCAATCCAAATGGATTTACAGATGGACCAGATTTTGGTTTAATCTCAACCAACCCTTGCTCAGATCCAGATGTTAGCATCTATGCTCCAACACTACGACCTTGTTTACCAAACCAGATGATATATGTAAGTGCATGCAATCAAACCACTGCGACAGGTACACTAAACGCTTCATATGTGGATGTGGAATTAGATCCGCTTATGACCGTTACAGGTTCATCTTTGTCCTACACGAATCAAGGAAACAATATTTATCGTTTTCAAACGGATACTTTGAATCCAGGGCAATGCGTAAATTTCAATATAGCAACTACAATTAGTTCTCCAACAATTGGATGTGCAGGTTTATTAGGTTTAACTCTTTGCATGGATGCCAATTTATATCCTGTTCAACTATGTGCACTCGACACAATACCATCTGATTCTATTACAAATGATGGAAATGGAGGGACGTTAAACGGCTTTCCTCAACGATGCAATATGCCATGGGATCAGAGCAGTTTGAGTGTAGATGGTTGGTGTCAAGGAGATAGCGTTTATTTTTCGATAACTAATACAGGAGAACCTGGAGGTGGTGATATGGAATGTTATTCTCCCATGTGGGTTACCGTTGATGGAGTTGTTACATACACTGACTCGATTATGATTCCTGGTGGAGAAACAGTGACTCTATCCTATTTTGGAAATGGTCAAACATGGATTTTGAACGCAGAACAACATCCATTACATCCGGGTAACTCTCATCCAAATGCACATGTGGAAGCATGTGGAGACACTTCAAATTGGACTCCAGATATCGTAAACGATTTTCCTCAAGATGATGCCGATCCTGTCGTTGATATCTACTGTGGAGTTGTAACAGGAAGTTATGATCCAAATGATAAAACAGGTTATCCAATTGGACAAACTGACCAAAAATACATTCAACCAAATCAACAATTACAATATGTGATTCGTTTTCAAAATACAGGAACTGATACTGCATTTACTGTAGTGATTCGAGATACCTTGGATACTGATTTAAATATTTTTACCGTAACATCAGGTGTCTCAAGTCATCAATATGATTTCAGAATGTATGGACCAAGAGTGTTAGAATGGACATTTAACAATATCAACTTGCCAGATAGCACAACTGACCAAGAAGGAAGTAATGGTTTTGTTACCTTCCATGTTGACCAAGTTCCAAACTTGGATCCAGAAACACAAATTACCAATGATGCTGATATCTATTTTGACTTCAATGACCCAATAACAACAAATACCACAATACATAGAATCTATGAAGGATTTGTAAGTGTATTGAATGTGGAAGAATTAACTCAAAGTGGAAAATCTCTTTTGGTTTACCCCAACCCAACTTCTAATTCCATAACCATCAAAGGAGAAAAGAATATGAATCAATCATTCTCAATTTATGACCAAATGGGAAGAGAAGTATTCAAGGGTAAATTGAACGGTATTTCGACTGAGGTAAATCTTTCAATGTTATCAAAAGGAATTTATACATTGAAAATCAAAGGAAATTATAAACCTGCTCAGATTGTGAAGGAGTAATATTTAATATAACATCAGAATTATGAAAAAGAAATTAGTATCCACATTTATAGCATGTTTTTTGGGTTTTGGGTTTTATGCGCAACAGTTTAGTATGGTGAAAGATATTCAACAAGGAGTGTTTTCATCTTATCCAGGTAATTTTTCTGATTATAATGGTGAATTGTTATTTACAGCAAATTCTAGTATAGACGGCTATTGTTTGTTTAAATCTGACGGAACAATCTCAGGAACAAATGTTTTAAAAGATCAATGGCAAGGTTCTCAAATTGAATGGTTTCAATTTGTTAATGGTAAGTTATTTCAATCCTCACATGATAAAACCAACAAAATTTGGTATACAAACGGAACTCCAACAGGTACTTACGTTATTT